>CAXTFP010000029.1:0-12696 GCA_964243135.1 uncultured Lichenihabitans sp. | reverse complement strand
CGTCACTCCGCCGCCCGCAGGATCTCCTGCGCGGTGTCCCGCATCCGCGGCAGCCAGTCGCCGTGGGCCGCGATCAGCTCGTCGACGAGGTCGGCGATCTCCCCCATGGACAGCTCCGCCGCCGTGTGCGGATCCAGCATGGCGGCCTGCTTGACATGGTCGAGGCGGCCGGTCGCGATGGCCTCCACGGTCAGCTCCTGGACGTTGATGTTGGTCTGCATCAGGGCCGCGAGCTGCACCGGCAGGCGGCCGACACGGGTCGGCTGCACGCCGTTGTGGTCGACGAGGCACGGCACCTCGACGCAGGCACCCTCGGGCAGGTTCTCGATGTGGCCGCGGTTCGCGACGTTGCCGTTGATCACCGTCGCCTCGCCCGTCAGTTCGGCCGCCATGATGCGGGCCGCGTACTCGTGGCTGCGCTTCACCGCGAGGCCGCCGCCGCCGAGCAGGGCCTGCTCCTGCCTGTCCCAGTCCGCGATCTGCTCCTCGCAGCGGCGGAGGTACTCGTCGAGCGGGATGTTGAAGCCCTCGATCAGGTCCGGCCGGTCCCGCTTGATGAACCACGGCACGTATTCGGCGAAATGCTCGGATGATTCCGTGACGAAATAGCCGAAGTGCTTGAAGAGCTCGTAGCGGACCCGGTTGTCCTTCGGCACGGCGCCCTTCGCCAGCACCTCGCGGATCTTCGGGTAAAGGTCCTGCCGCGTCCCGTCTGGCATCAGCCGCTCGAACTCCAGGAAGAACGCCATGTGGTTGATGCCGGCGCAGCGCGACACGATCTCGCCCTCCGGCACGCCGAGATCGAGCGCGAGTTCGGCCGTGGTGTTCTGCACCGAATGGCACAGGCCCACGGTGCGGATGTCGGGCGCCAGCCGCGACAGGGCCCGGCAGTTGATCGCCATCGGGTTCACGTATTGCAGCATGAGCGCGCCGGGGCAGAGCTCGCGCATGTCCCGGGCGATGTCGAGCAGGACGGGCGCCGTGCGCAGGCCGCGCATGATGCCGCCGATGCCGAGCGAATCCGCGATGGTCTGGCGCAGGCCGTAGCGCTTCGGCACCTCGAAATCCGTGACCGTGCCGGGCCTGTAGCCCGCCACCTGAATCATCACCACCACGTAATCGGCCCCCGCCAGGGCCGCGCGCCGGTCCGTCGTCGCCGTGACGGTGGCAGTGGTGCCGATCTGCTGCACCAGCTTGTTGGCCACGGCCTCGGAGGCGGCGAGCCGCCTCTCGTCGACGTCCATCAGGGCGATCTCGGGCGCCGTCAGGCGCGCGTCGGAGAGGATGTCGCCGACAAGGTTCTTCATGAACACCGTCGAGCCGGCGCCGATCATGGCGATTCTGAGCATGGGGTTTCCCTTGGGGTTTGAGGGTCAGGCCGCGACGTCTAAGGCGGCGCGCACGAGCCGCTTCGTGTAGTCCTGGGCGGGGTGGTCCATGATCGCGTCGGTCGGGCCGGACTCGACGATCCGGCCGCGGTTCATCACGACCACGCTGTGGCACAGCGCGCGCACGACCTTGAGGTCGTGGCTGATGAACAGGTAGGTGAGGTCGTAGCGTTCCTGGAGCGAGCGCAGGAGGTCGATGACCTGGGCCTGCACCGACAGGTCCAGCGCCGAGGTCGGCTCGTCCAGCACGATGAAGTCGGGCTTGAGCACCACGGCCCGCGCGATGGCGATGCGCTGGCGCTGCCCGCCCGAGAACTCGTGCGGGAAGCGGTTCAGCACGTCGGGATCGAGCCCCACGTCGGCTAGGGCCTGACGGACGCGCCCTTCCCGGTCGCGCGCCGAGGCGCCGATGGCGTTGACCACCAGCCCCTCCTCGATGATCTGGCGCACGGACAGCCGCGGGTTCATGGACGAGAACGGGTCCTGGAACACGATCTGCAGCTTGGGGCGCAGCGGGCGCATCTCCTCGCGCGTCCGGCCCTCCAGATGCTCGCCGCACCACAGGATGCGGCCGCTGCCCTGCACGTCGAGGAGCCGCAGGATCATCTTGCCCAGCGTCGTCTTGCCGGAGCCGGACTCGCCCACGACCCCCAGGGTTTCGCCGCGGCGCAGCTTGAGGCTGATGCCGTCGAGCGCCGCGAGGCTCCGGCCCTTGCGCCGCGAGAAGAGCCCGCCGGGTGAGAGCACGTAGTTCAGGCGCGCGTCATCGACATCGAGCACGACCGGGCGCCCGGCCGGGACCGGGCGGGGGCGGCCCTTCGGCTCGGAGGCGATGAGCGTGCGGGTGTAGGGGTCCTGCGGCGAGGCGAAGAGCGCCGCCGTGCGGTTCGCTTCCCGCAGCTTGCCGAGCCGCATCACGCAGACGCTGTCGCTCACCCGCTTCACCACGGTGAGGTCGTGGGTGATCATGATGACGCCCATGTCGTGGCTGCGCTGCAACTGGCGGATCAGCTTCAGGATCTCGGCCTGCACGGTCACGTCGAGCGCCGTGGTGGGCTCGTCGGCGATCAAGAGCTCCGGATCGTTGGCGATCGCGATGGCGATCATCACGCGCTGGCGCTGGCCGCCCGACAGTTGAGCCGGATACTGCTGGAGCCGCGCTTCAGGGTCGGGGATCTGCACCTCCTTCAGGCGGCTCAGCGCCTGGGTCATGGCCTGCCTCTTGGTCAGCCGCTGGTGGCGGATGATGCCCTCGCAGATCTGGTCGCCGATCCTGTAGATCGGGTCGAGCGACGACATGGGCTCCTGAAAGATCATGGCGATGTGCCGGCCGCGGATGCCGAGCATCTGCCGCTCGCCCGCGGCCTCGATGCGGGTGCCCGCGAAGGCGATGCGGCTTTCCGCCCCGAGCGTCGCCGTGCGGGGCAGGAGGCGCATGATGGCGCGGGCCGTCACCGACTTGCCGGAGCCGGACTCGCCCACGATGGCCAGCATCTCGCCGCGCTCGACCGCGAACGACAGTCCGTCGACGGCCTGGACCGCGTGCTCGTCGCGGCGGAACAGGACCGACAGGTTCTCCACCTCGAGCAGCCTGGGCGATGGCGTCATGGGTCTGCTCCCGTCGTCAACTGTGGTAGGGATCCATCGCGTCCCGGAGCCCGTCGCCCAGCATGTTGAAGCCGAGCACGGTGACCAGGATGGCCGCGATGGGGGACAGCACCCACGGATAGGACCCGAGCGTCTGGAGGTCCTGGCCGGCGTTCAGCAGCAGCCCCCAACTGATCAGCGGCGGCTGCACGCCGAGGCCCAGGAACGACAGGAAGCTTTCGAGCAGCACGACCGTGGGGATCATCAGCGTCGTGGCCACGACCACCTGGCTCATGACGTTCGGCAGCACGTGGCGGAACACGATGCGGCCCGGGCGGGCGCCCACGGCCTCGGCGGCCTTGACGTAGTCGAGTCCGCTGACGGCCAGCGTCTTGCCCCGCACCTCGCGCGCCAGTTGCGCCCATTTCAGGCAGGCCAGGATGGCGGTGAGCATCAGGAACACGTTGAGGGGCGTGGTGTTGCGCGGGATGATGGCCACGAGGGCGAAGTAGAAGGGCAGTTCCGGCAGCGCCAGGACGAACTCGACGACGCGCTGCATCCAGTGGTCGACGGCCCCGCGCGCGTAGCCCGACACCACGCCCACGACCGTGCCGATGGACACGGCCACGCCGACCACGAATGCCGCCATGAACAGGGTGAGCCGGCTGCCCTGGAGCAGGCGGGCCAGCATGTCGCGCCCGTCCCGGTCGGTGCCGAGCAGGTGGAACGGGCAGTCGGCCGGCGCCGCGAGGAGGTGGCGGTCGAGCGGCACTCCGAGCATCGAATAGGGCCAGCCGTGGCCGAACGGGGCCGGCCGGCATTCGGTCGCGGCGTCCTCCGCGAGCGTCGGCTCGAAGGTCACGGGATCGACGTCCGCCTTGACGGGGTGCGTGAAGGGGACGAGCCCGAACCCGCTCGCGCTCACGAGATGGATGGCCTGCGGCGGCATGTAGATCTGGCTCCCGTCGCGCGCCCCCGGGTCGTAGGGCGCGAGGGCGTCCGCGAAGACCACGCCGACCAGCAGCAGCATCACCAGGAGGAGGCCGACCATGCCGGTGCGGTTGCGCCTGAACCGGCGCCACACCATGGCGCCGTAGCTCCCCGAGCGGGCACCCGGCGGGATCGACTTCGCCAGCACGAGGCTCTCGTCCTGCGGGACGTCGAGGTGCGGCTCGACGACCGGGATCATCGTCATGCGTGCACTCCCTCGCGGACGCGGGGATCGATGAGGCCGAGCGCGATGTCGGCCAGGAGGTTGCCGACCACGAGCAGCACGGACAGGATCAGGAAGATGGTGGCCGTGACGTAGGTGTCGTGGCTGATGAGCGACGAATACATCAGCGGGCCGACCGTCGGGATCGACAGGATGATGGCGGCTTCGAGCTCGCCCGACAGCATGTAGGGCAGGATCACGCCCTGGTACATGACGAGCGGGTGGATGGCGTTGGGCACGGCGTGTTTGAAGATCACGGTGCGCTCGGGCAGCCCCTTGGCCCGCGCGGCCTCGATGAAGGGCTGGCGCAGCACGTCGAGCAGGTTCGAGCGCATCACGCGCAGATTGTAGGCCAGCCCCCCGAAGGCCGCGATGAAGATCACCGGCCAGACGTGGTGGGCGAGGTCGAGGAGGCGGGCGAAGGACCAGGGCGCCAGCACGTATTCGGCGGAGAACAGCGCGCCGATGGCGGGCGAGCGCACCACGAAGGCCAGAACGTAGAGGATGACCAGCGCCAGGAAGAACCGCGGGATCGTCATGCCCAGGAAGGCGAAGACGGTGGCGGCCGTGTCGCCGATCCGGTGCTGCTGGACGGCCGCGAAGATCCCCAGGCCGACGCCGATGACGGTCGCCAGGATGTGGCAGCACAGCGCGATGCCGAGCGTGTACCACAGGCGGCGCCCGATGACCTCGCCGGCGCCGGCGCTTTCCTGGAACGAGGGGCCGAAGTCGCCATGCAGCAGGATGCCGCCGACCCAGCGGCCGTATTGCACCAGCACCGGCCGGTCGAGGCCGAGCCGCACGCGCGCCGCCCGGGCCAGGGTCTCGGCGTCGGCCTCGCTCATGCCGCCGCGGCTGATCGCCGTGGCCTTGACGGTCGAGGCGTAGTCGCCGGGCGGGGCCTTGATGAGCAGGAACGACACGAGGCTGACCACGGCGACGAGGACCAGGGCGGAGGCGATCCGCTTGACCAGGAAGGCGCCCATGAGTTCCTCCAAAGGTTTCCCGTTCCGGCGGCCCGGGGGAGCGCCGACCGCTATGGCACGCCCGGGAGCGTCCCGGCGCCGAGCTCGGGCACCTTGCCCTGCTCGTCCGGCGGGACCCACAGCCGTTCGCGCATGATGCCGTCCTCCCCCCAGCCGTAGCCGTAGATGGGCGCGCCCGGCGGCACGTTCTTGAAGCGCTTGTTGACCAGCATGGCGGCCGCGTACTGGAACAGCCCCACCGTCTCGACGTTCTGCGTGAAAACGTGATCGAACTGGTGGAATAGGTCGTTGCGCTTGTCGGAGTCGCGCTCGGTGCGGATCTTCTCGATCAGCCCCACCATCTCCTTCTCGGGCCCGAGCAGGTTCTGCGGCGCCTGCGACGTCCCGACGTGCCAAGCGGGTCCGCTCCAATCCAGGGGCGCGATCTTGGCGAGCTCCATGATGGGCGCGGTCCATTCGCGTGTGCCGCGGCTCACCGCCATGTCCCATTGGCACTGCGGCAACACGTGGCTCAGATCCTCGCTCGTGGGCCGCGGCACGAGGTTGATGCCGAGTTCGCGGAACATCGTGACGAGCGTCTGGGCGATGTTGATGTCGGTCGTGTATTCCGTGGTGTGGGTCAGGTAGACGTCGAGGTTCCGGCCCGCCATCTCGGACCCGGCCGGCCAGTTCAGCACGCCGTCGCCGTCCGTGTCCTTGAAGCCGAGCCCGGCCAGGGCCGCCTTGCTGCCCGCGAGGTCGTAAGGGTAGTAGACGATGCTCTTCGGGTCGGCGAACTGGCTTTCCGGGTGGATGCCGCCCGGATAGGGCGAGATGAACGGACCCTTGACCAGCGACTGTCCGATCGCCTGCCGGTCGATCCCCTGGGTGACGGCGCGCCGGAAGGCGAGGTCGCGGAACAGCGCTCGCAGAACCTTGTCGCGCGGGTCGCCGGCCCCACAGGTGTCCGCCATGTTGAGGTAGAGCGAATAGTCGTAGGACCGCGGTCCCCAGATGATCTGCACCGGGAAGGCCGGGTCCTTGGCGCGGCGCAGCGACTCAAGGAAGATCGAGGGGTCCTCCATGTTGGCGTAGTCGGCCGAGCCCGACACGGTCTGCACCGTCCGGTCGCCCCAGGTCGACAGCTTGTACTGGACCTCGTCGAGGTAGGGGAGCTGGTTGCCCTTCTCGTCGACCTCCCAGAAGTACGGGTTGCGCCGCATGACCATGACCTGGTCGGGCTTGTACTGGGTCACGGTCCACGGCCCCATGCTGACCCAGGGCGTGCGGTCGGGCTTCAGCGCGCCGATGTAGCTGTCGTAGGTGGCCTGCGGGTTGTACCGGGGATGCAGCGGCTTGAGGATGTGGGCCGGCCCCGGGCACAGCTTCTGCCAGCCCATCTGGTACAGGGTGGCGATCGGGAAGGCATCCTTGAAGCTCCAGACGATCGTCGCGTCGTCGACCTTCTTCAGCGTGGTGCCCTCGCCGTAGGTGCCCTGCCGCACCCAGGCCGGCACCTTCGGGTCCGAGATGTTGTCGTCCCACATGAACATCACGTCGTCGGCGCCGAAGGGCTGGCCGTCCGACCATCGCGCGCCCTTGAGGAGGTGCATGGTCAGGCTGTGCCCGTCGGCGCTCCAGTCCCACGAGGTGGCGAGCTGCGGCAGGGGCTCGACGCGGTCCTTGGTGAGCATCCACAGCGGCGCGTTCCGCACGAGGCACTGGTCGATGATCTCCTCGACCCCGCCCCAGGCCATGATGTTGCCGGCCATCCAGTTCCACCCCTGCGGGCGGGAGCCGGACACATGGCGCAGCACGCCGCCGTAATGGCCGACGCCGTCGGGCGCCGACTTGGTGACGTCTACCACCACCGGCTCGGGCGGCAGGCGGTCCTTCAGGGCCGGCAGCTTGCCGGCCTTGACCAGATCCGTCACCCAGGTCGGCTCGGCGTAGCTCGGCAGGGCCTCGACCCGCATCAGGTCCCGATAGCCGATGCTCGTGGTCTTGCCGGTCTGCATCGGCGGCGCCACGGGCAGCGGCACGGCCTCCTTCAGGCTCTGGGCTGAGGCCCCGCCCGACATCAGCCCCAGGGCCGTCGAGAGGGCCGTCGAGGCGGCCAGGAGGCGGCGGCCCGCGAGGCGCGCCGGCGTCGACGATGAACCCATCCCACCCTCCCCATGTCGCCGCGTCGTTCCGACGTCGGCATGCGGTTCGCGCGGCCGGCCCGCACCCCGCCGGCGGAGCGGAGGGGCCGGCGCGCCGATGACGTCCTTGACGGACGCGCGGGTAAATCCGACGCTCCCCGCGCCGATAACCCGGCCCTCGGCCGATCCGCCGCGGCGTTCCCCCCGGCGTCCGCAGGGCAGTGCTCCCGCCCTCAATCGCTCACGGGGGCCAAGCTAGATCGCGGGCGGGCGGCCCCGAAAGAGGCGATTTGTACTCCCATGGGTGATTCTGTGCTGTCCAGGCTCAAAGCCCTGGCCCCGGTGATGAGCACCATCCCGGTGCCGCGGGGGCGGCGGCGGCTCCATACCATGCCGACGAGCTGCGGCTACGAGGTCCGCCGCGACGAGCCCTACGACTGGCACGGGCTGAAGCGCGGGCAGCAGCCGTTCACCGTTCTGCAGCACACGGTGGCGGGGGCCGGCAATCTCGTCTTCGAGCGGCGGCATCACCGGGTCCGGGCCGGCGACACGATGCTGCTGGTGGTGCCCCACAACCACCGCTACTGGCTCGAAGCCGGCGGGACGTGGGAATATTTCTGGCTCAGCACGACCGGCCAGGAGGCCGTCGCGGTGCAGCGCGACATCCAGGCGGCCGCCGGCCCCGTGTTCCAGTTGCAGGATCGGACCGTGGAGACGGTCGCGGCCTGCTGTCTCCAGTTGATCGAGAGCGAATGCGAGGCGCCCGGCGTCATCTCGGCCGTGACCTATCGAGCCGTGATGGCCCTCTACGACGACATCCTGTTCCCCAGCCGCGACGTCGGGCCCGGCCGCGACCGCCTGGACCGCGTCGTGCGCCACGTCCGCTCGAACCTGGCCCAGCCGCTCGACGTGACGTCGCTCGCCACCATGGCGGAGCTCAGCCGGACCCAGTTCACCCGCAACTTCACCCAGCGCGAGGGCCTGCCGCCGGCCGAGTTCATCATGCGGGAGCGCATGACGCTCGCGGCCCGCCTCCTCGCCCGGCCGGACCTGCGGGTCGGCGACGTGTCGCGCGGCTGCGGGTTCGAGGATCCCAACTACTTCGCCAAGGCGTTCCGGCGCACCTTCGGCATCAGCCCGACGGACTTCCGCACCACCGGGATGTACGCGGCCCCCCGGAGGATGGCTCAGGGACCGACCGCCTCGTGAACCCGAGCGGGAACCTGGTCGACTGTCCGGCGAGGGCCCGCTCAGATCCCGGCCGGCTCCGGCCTGTGCTCCCGCCGCGTCGCGTCGGACACGAAGCACAGGTCGAGCAGGTGCTGGATCTTCGCGGCGTGGCGGAAGTCCGGCGCGCCGGGGATCCCCAGCCGGACGGCGTCGGCGAAGCGGCGCTCGTTGCGCGGCGTCGGCGGGCAGTCCACCGCGCGCCAGGTCTGCGTCTCGATGTCGGGGCCGAGGCAGGCGTCGAGGCTGGAGCTCTGGTGGTCGGCCCAGATCCGGAGCGCGCCCCGGTCGCCGTAGATCGCGAGGTTGAGGTCGTTCAGCTTGCCGGTGGCGAAGCGCGACATGTGGACGACGCCGAGCGCGCCGTTGGACAGCTCGACCGTCATGGCGGCGGAATCGTTGACGTCGAGCGCGTAAGGCCCGACCGCGTCGTTCTCGGCCTTGGCGAAGGTCTTCATCCGCACGGCCATCGACGCCACGTCGAGCCCCGTGCCGAAGGTGACGAAGTCGAGGATGTGGACGCCGATGTCGCCCACCACCCCCTTCGAGCCATGCGCCGAGGACAGGCGCCACAGCCAGCGCTCGTCCGAGCGCCAGTCGCCCCAGTGCGGGCTGGTGAGCCAGCTCTGGAGGTAGCTCGCTTCCACGTGGCGGACCGTGCCGATCCGACCCTCCTCCACCATGCGCCGCGCGGTCTGGATCGCGTGGGCGTTGCGGTAGGTGAGGTTGACCATGGTGACGAGGCCGGCCTCCTCCGCGGCCAGCGTCATCTCCATCGCGTCCCGGTGGTTCAGGGCGAGCGGCTTCTCGCAGAATATGGCCTTGCGGGCCGCGATCAGCTTCATCGTCGTCGGGTGATGGGCGCCGTCCGGCGTGGAGTTCACCGCCGCGTCGAAGCCGTCCCAGGCGAGCGCCTCGTCGAGACCGCCGAAGACGTGCGGGATGCCGTGCTCCCGCGCGAAGGCGTGCGCCCGCGCCGGATCGATGTCGACGGCGCCGACGAGCCGCACGCCCTCGATGCCGTGGAAATGCTCGGCGTGGCGGTGGGCGATCCCGCCCGTGCCGAGGATGATCAGCCGGCAGGGATCGCTCACCGGTAGCCCTCCTCGCCCGGGGCGTGGAGCGAGCCGCCGCGCCGCTCGATCGGCTCCGGCGCCCGGTCGACCGGCACGTTGGGCGCAACCGACACGTCCGCCCAGGGCGGCGCGGAATTGTGGGCCCAGCGGACCGCGTTGCGCAGCACCGTCTGCACCCCCGCGTCGTGGTACACGGGATAGGTTTCGTGGCCGGGCGCGAAGTAGAAGATCCGCCCCGCGCCGCGCTGGTAGGTCAGGCCGGAGCGGAACACTTCCCCGCCCTGGTACCAGGACACGAACACCGTCTCCATCGGCTCGGGCACCAGGAACGGCTCGCCGTACATCTCGCTGTTCTCGATCAGCAGGCTGTCGCCGACGCCGCGCGCGATCGGGTGCGAGCGGTTGATCGTCCACACGCGCTCGCGCTCCCCGGCCTCGCGCCAGCGCAGCGAGCAGGGCGACCCCATCAGCCGCCTGAAGATCTTCGAGAAATGGGCCGAATGCAGCACCACGAGGCCCATGCCCTGGAACACGCGCTCGGCGACGCGCTCGACGACCTCGTCCGCGACCGCCGCATGCGCCTTGTGCCCCCACCAGAGCAGGACGTCGGTCCGCGCCAGCCGCTCGGCCGTCAGGCCGTGCTCGGACTGGTCGAGCGACGCCGTCGACGCCTCGATGTCGGGGTCCCGCCGCAGGGCCGCCGCCACCGTCTCGTGGATCCCGTCCGGATAGATGGCCCGGACGGCGGCGTTCTCCCGCTCGTGGATGAACTCGTTCCAGACGGTCGCGCGGATGGGCATGGGGCTGACCTCGTTCGAACTCGGCCGATGCGGCACTGTCCCCGACATCGGCGCCCGGCGCAACGGAGGGCGCCTCGCCTGCGCGGGGCGGGGGCGGCGCGGTGCCGCTCACCCCGACAGGCCGCGCTCCAGGAGTTGCCTCACGGCGTCCGCCCGGTCCGGCTTCGGGTCGGGCTGGGCCGCCGTCCAGCGGTCGACGGCGCGCCGCAGGGGCGGCGACAGCCAGAACGCCTCGGACCCGTCCGGCCGGGGCGGCCGCGGCCGTCGCTTCGCCGCCGCGGGCTGACCGGCCCGGACGATGCGGAACAGGCTCGTCGCGGCCGGGTCTGGATGGGTCGAGGCCATGGTTTTCCCTGAGGGTCGCTCCGCGTCGCCGCCGTCGCGTCTGCCCGACAACGCGCGAGGCGGGGCGAGGTGCCGGCGGCGGACGCGCTTCGCCGCGCCGCGGCTCAGGACGCAGCCAGGGCCCGCGCCAGCACGTCGTAGACGCGGGGGTCGGCCATCTGCGCCACGTTGAAGCGCATGGAGTCGCCCGCCGACTGGGACGGGCTGAACACGTCGCCGGGCGCCAGCACGACGCCCTCGCGCAGCGCCGCGCGGGCGACTTCCGCCGCGTCGCGCCCGTCGGGCAGCCGGCACCACAGGTAGAAGCCTCCGCGCGGCATGAGCCAGGGGCGGATGCCGAGGGTCGCGAGCTTCGGCGCGGCTTCCCGGCGGGCCTTGGCCAAGCGCCGGCGGAGCGCATCGAGGTGCTTGCCGTAGCCGCCGCCCCGCAGGGTGGCGAGGACCAGCTCGGCCGCAACGGGGCTCGGCCCGCCGAAGCCCGTCGCGACCTGGAGGTCCACCAGGGCCTCGATCCAATCGGCCCGCGCCGCGACGTAGCCGCAGCGGACCGAGGCCGAGAGGGTCTTCGAGAAACTGCCGATCCGGATCACGCGCGACAGCCCGTCGAGGGCCGCTAGGCGTGGCGAGGGGTCGGGTTCTAGGTCGGCGAAGATGTCATCCTCGACTACCGTGAGGTCGTGGGCCGCCGCGGCACTCAGCAGCCGGTGGGCGGTCTGCGGCGACATCGTCGCGCCGGTCGGATTATGGAGCGCGGAATTCGTGATGTAGAACCGGGGGCGATGGGCCGCGAGCCGCTCGGCGAACAGGGCGGGATCGGGCCCTGTCGCCGTGTAGGGCACGCCCACGACCTCGGCGCCGTGGGCGCCGAGCAGGGCCCTGAAGTTGAAGTAGCAGGGATCGTCCACCAGCACCGCGTCGCCGGGGCGCAGCAGCAGGCGGCAGATGAGGTCGACGGCCTGCGTCCCCGACGCGGTGAGGAGGACCTGATCCGCCCCGGCCTCGATCCCGTCCTCGGCCAACCGGCGGGCGAGGAGCCGGCGCAGCTCCGGCGATCCGCGCGTGCTGCCGTAGTCGGCCAGGACCGCGTCGTCGGCCCTGGCGAGGCCTCGGAGGGCGCGGCGGAGGGCGGCGTTTGGCATCCAGTCGGAGGGGAGCCAGCCGCAGCCGGGCTTGAGCGTGCCGGCGTCGGCGTCGAGCGACTGGCGCGACACCCACAGCGGGTCGATCGCCCGGTCGGGCCGCGGCCCGGCCTCGGCGAGGGCCCGCGGCGGCAGGGCGCCGGACACGTAGAAGCCCGAGCCCGGACGCGAGCGGATCGCGCCCTCGGCCGCGAGCCTGTCGTAGGCCTCGACGACGGTCGAGGGCGACACGCCCATCGTGGCCGCGAAGCCGCGGATCGAGGGCAGCCTTTCGCCGGCCGCCAGCGCGCGGGTCGCCATCCTGCGGCGGATCGCGTCCATTACCGCCCCGGTGCGGGTCGTCGCGCCGTCGCTCATCGTCCGTGGGCCGCCGATCGTGCGGGTGCCGCCACCCATACAGTTCGGCCGAATCGTACCGAATCGTCGCTGTCCCGACCAGCCCGGCCGCGCTACGGGCTTGCACCACGAGGGGGTGAGGGCGATGCGGCGGGCGACGGACGGATGGGGGAGCGGCCTCGTCGGGGTGATGGTCTTCAGCGGGTCGCTGCCGGCGACGCGCATCGCGGTCGGCGGCTTCACCCCGCTGTTCCTCACCTCGGCGCGGGCGGTGATCGCCGCGCTGCTCGGGGCGGCGCTGCTCGTCGCGCTGCGGCAGCGGCGCCCCGCCCGGAGCGACCTCGGCCCGCTCGCGGTCGTGGCGGCGGGCGTCGTGGTCGGCTTCCCGCTGCTGACGGGTTTGGCGCTCCGGCACGTCACCGCGGCGCATTCGATCGTGTTCATCGGCCTCCTGCCGCTCGCCACCGCGGCCTTCG
>CAXTFP010000028.1:0-12754 GCA_964243135.1 uncultured Lichenihabitans sp. | reverse complement strand
ACACGCCCTCGCGCGACAGGGCGATGCGCACCGGCCGGCCGGCGAGCCGGGCCGCCGCCGCCCCCAGGATCTGGTGGTCCCACAGGCACTTTCCGCCGAAGCCGCCGCCCACGTAGGGCGAGGTCACATGCACCTGCTCGGGCTTGAGGCCGAACACGTCGGCGATCGTCGCGGCCTCGGCCGTGACGAGCTGGCTCGCGTCGTGGATGACCAGCCGGCCGTCGACCCAGGCGATCGTCGCGGCATGCGGCTCGATCGCGTTGTGGTTGTGGCGGGGGGTCCGGTAGGTGTGGTCGACCCGGTGCGGCGCCTCCGCCAGCGCCGCCTCGGCGTCGCCGATCTCGTTCAGCAGCACCTGCCCGTTGAACAGGCCCGGCTTGGCGCCGGCCGCCTTCGCGGACGCGAAATCCGTCGTCGAGGGCGCGGGCGCGTAGGTGGCGCTGATCAGCGACGCGGCATGATCCGCCTGCTCCTGCGTTTCGGCCAGGACGACCGCGATCGGCTGGCCGTTCCAGTGGATCGTGTCGTCCTGCATGATCGGCAGATCGCTCGGCCCGGCCGCGGTGGGCGAGCTGCTGAAGACCGCGGGCTTGTTCATGCGCGGCGCGTTGCGGTGCGTCATCACCAGGACCACGCCCGCCGCGTCCTCGGCGGCGGCGGTGTCGAGGGTGGCGATGCGGCCGCGCGGGATCGTGCCATAGGCGAGCGCGGCGTAGACCATCCCGTCGAGCGGCACCTCGGCCGCGAAGCGCGCTGTGCCCTGCACCTTGAGCCGCCCGTCCAACCGGGACACGGGCGTGCCGATCAGGCCGTGCTTGTGGGCGATCAGCGGGTCGGGCACGCCGCCGGGGATCCAGCGGTCGGGCGCCAGCGGGACGAGTTTGGACATCACCGCCTGGGTCGCGGCCTGCGCGGCCAGCTTGGCGTCTTCGAGGACGTTCATGCGCCTGCTCCGGTGAGTTCGCCGAGGACCGCCGCGATGGTGCGCGCGGTGAGTTCGACCTTGAAGCCGCTGTCCCGCAACGGCGCGGCGTCGGCGAGTTCGAGCTCCGCGGCGGCGCGGAACGCTCCCTCGGTCGCCGGGCCTCCCCGCAGGCTCGCCTCCGCCTTCAGGGCGCGCCACGGCTTGTGCGCGACGCCGCCGAGCGCGATCCGCACGTCCCTGATCCGGTCGCCGTCGAGGTCGACCGCCGCCGCGACCGACACCAGCGCGAAGGCGTAGCTCGCCCGGTCGCGCACTTTGCGGTAGGTCGACCGCGCCGCGAAGGGCATCGCCGGCAGGGTCACGGCGGTGATCAGCTCGCCCGGCGCCAGCGCCGTCTCGACCTCCGGCGTGTCGCCCGGCAGGCGGTGCAGGTCGGTGAAGGGCAGGGTGCGCGAGCCGGCAGGTCCCTGCAGGTGCACGGTGGCGTCCAGCGCCGCCAGGGCGATGCACATGTCGGACGGGTGCGTGGCCACGCAGGCGTTCGATGCGCCGAGGATCGCGTGGATGCGGTGGAAACCTTCGACCGCGTCGCAGCCCTGCCCCGGGCTCCGCTTGTTACAGCGGGCGCCCTCGTTGTCGTAGAAGTAGGTGCAGCGGGTGCGCTGGAGGATGTTGCCGCCCACCGTCGCCATGTTGCGGATCTGGGCGGAGGCGCCGGCGAGGATCGCCCGCGCCAGCAGGGGATAGCGCGTTCGCACCAGCCGGTGGCCGGCCACCGCCGTGTTGCGGGCGGCGGCGCCGATCACCAGCCCGCCGTCGCGGCTTTCCTCGATGGCCGACGACAGGCCGGTGACGTCCACCAGCGCGTTCGGCCGCTCCAGCGTTTCGCGCATGAGGTCGACGAGGTTGGTGCCGCCGCCGAGGTATTTCGTGCCCGCGAGGGCTGCACGCCCGACGGCGTCGGCGGCGTCGGCCGCCCGGGCATAGGTGAAGGGCGTCATTCCGCGGCCTCCGCATAGGTGAAGGCGATCGCGTCGATGATGCCGTTGTGGGCGCCGCAGCGGCACAGGTTGCCGCTCATGCGCTCGCGCAGCTCGTCACGGTCGAGGTCGATCGCCTCGGCCGACAGGTCCGCGGTCACGTGGCTCGGCACGCCGCGCCTGATCTCGGCCACCATGCCGACCGCCGAGCAGATCTGTCCCGGCGTGCAGTAGCCGCACTGGAAGCCGTCGTGCTCGACGAAGGCGTGCTGGAGCGGGTGGAGCGCCCCGCCCTCGGACAGGCCCTCGATGGTGGTGATCGAGCGCCCCTCGTACTGCACCGCGAGCGACAGGCAGGCGATGATCCGCTCGCCGTCAGCCAGGACCGTGCAGGCGCCGCAGGCGCCCTGGTTGCAGCCCTTCTTGGTGCCGGTGAGGTGGAGGCTTTCCCGCAGGAGATCGAGGAGCGAGACGCGGGGATCGTCGGGCGGCGGCACGGCGGTGCCGTTGATGGTGATCGGCAAGGACATGCTCCTTGTGGATGGTGTTCGGGTCGTCGGACGGCCCCGCGTTCGAGCGCTCGCGCGCTTGCGGGGCGACGCCGGGACGGAGGCACATATTGCCCGTCGCCCGACCAGCGCCCGCGGCGGATCGGCGTGACAACGCGCGGCGGCGCGTCTGGATGCGTCCCGAGCGCCATCCCGCCCTCATCCCGGCGTCCCGTGATCCCGTCCGCTTCATCGGGCGGCGGGCCCCGCCGTGGTCCCGTAGACCACGCCCTTCTCCTTGAGCCAGCGGCGGTAGGCGACGGAGGACCCGTCTGCCCGCGTGGGGATCTCGGCCCGGGGATCGAGCGGCAGGAGCACGGGCCGCTGGTTCTCCAGGATGATCCGATCCTGCAGAAAGATGAGCTGCTGGAACTGCACCAGCGAACTCTCATCCGACGCCTCGTCGATCAGGAACATCACGGGATGGGCGCGGCAGCGGCCCGGGTCGAGCGGTTGGACGAAGAGGCAGATCACGTCCCAGCGGTCGTCGGCATCGGGGCAGGTCTTGTAGAGCAGCGTCACGAGCGGCGAGGCGACCCGGTACTGATAGCGCGTCATGATCCCGCCCTTGGCGGAGAGCGCCGCCTGCGGCTGGAAGAACCGGCAGTTCGTGGCCCAAACCTCGTCGACGTCGCGGCGGATCTCCGCCGTGTAGTGCGGCACCTCCGTGTGGGGTTCAGCACCGAGGATGTCCGCGTGGACGAAAGGGAAATGCGCCATGTCGAGGAAGTTCTCGACGATCCGCAGGCCGGAGGCCTTCACGGCGACGGCGCCGCAGACGACGCGGCGGCGGTCGGATTCGTCGGCCTCGGGAATCGAGGGAACGTCGCGGATGGGATGGCCGAGGGTGGTCCAGACGCAGCCGTAGCGCTCGCGGGTCGGCAGGGGCTCGGGACGGTCGGCCGCCGTGACGGCGACCACGCCCCTCTCGTCCCGGCGCACTGCGACGTCGATCCCGAGCAGCCGCGTCGGCCTCGGCTTCACCGTCACGGCCCCCATGTTATCGACGACATACCACTGGTCGAGGGAGGCTGGTTCGACGGTCACGGGACTTCCCCTCGATCTTCGGTCGCCACGGCGGCTTCGGGCGTCGGTGCCGCGACCTCGGCAGGCCGGGACGCTGGCCGGTCCCGTCCGCCCCGACGGCGGTCGACCGGTCGGGATTGGCCACCAACCGCGCGGGCGGCGTCAATCATCCGCCGCGCCGTGGAACGGTGGCTCGGATCCTGCACCAGCGCCGGGCAGGCGGGATCGCGACCGATGCGGGGCGGATGGGAGGATGCGCGAGGTGGCGACGATCACGTTCAGCGGCGCGCTGGATCCCGAGCGGTTCATGGCCTTCGCCGAGCACCGGGCCCGGCGCCTCGACCTCGTTGCCCGGTTCAGCACGGTCGGGCCCGAGGTGGTGGCCGTGACCGTGGAGGGCGAGCCCGACCTGATCGACGCCTTCGAGGTGGCCTGCAGCCTGGGGCCGGCCAGCTGCATCGTGCGCGACGTTGCCCGCCGGGCGGGCGCCACCCGGGGAGAGGACCCATGACGCCCGATGCAGGCTGGTACCCGGTCGCCCTGGCGGACGACATCGAGCCGGGGACGTCCGCCGGGACTCGCCTGTTCGGGCGCGAACTCCTCGTGTGGCGTGACGGGACGGGACGATCGCACGTGTGGGAGGACCGCTGCCCCCATCGCGGCATGAGACTCAGCTTCGGCTTCGTGCGCGGGAACTGCATCGCGTGCCTCTACCATGGCTGGCAGTTCGACGCCGCGGGACGGTGCCGTTCCATCCCGGCCCACCCGAAGCTCGATGTGCCGGCCTCCATCACGGTCGAGCGCTTTCCCTCGGTCGAACGGCTCGGGCTCGTCTGGGTGTTCCCGGACGGGGACGCGGGCGGGACCGCGCCCCCAGGCGGCGACGCCGAAACGCGGCCCGTGCGCAGCATCGCGCTCCGCGCGGCCGCCGACCGCGTGACGATGGCGCTGAGGGGCGCTCCGCCGCCCTCGGGGGTCGGCAGCCCGGCGGTGGCGGAGGGCGCCGGCCCTCTCCTGACGATCCGCTCGGAGGGGATGCGCCTCCACGCGGCGGTCCACCCGGTGGCGGAGGAGGAGACGATCCTGCATCTCGCGGTCGAGCCGGGGGCTGGCGTCGACCGCCACGCCCTGTCGGCCTGGGCCGAAGCCCTGCGCCGCGGCGTTGAGGCGGAGAACCTCCGGCCCGTGGCAGCCCCATGACGGGCCTCGTCCTCCACGATTTCGAGCTCGACGAGAACTGCTACAAGGTCCGCCTGCTGCTGGCGGCTCTCGGCCTCACCGTACGCAGGGTCGCGGTCAACATGCTGCCGGGCGCCGAGCAGACCCGGCCGCCGCTGCTTCTGCTCAACCCGCTCGGCACGCTGCCCATCCTGGAGAACGGCGCGCTGGCGCTGCGCGACGCCGAGGCCATCCTGGCCTATCTCGCGGTCCGCTACGATCCGGCCCGCCTGTGGCTGCCCGCGGAACCCGGCGGCTTCAGCGCGACGATGGCATGGCTCGTCTTCGCGGCGCGCGACCTCCACGCGGCCGTCCTGGCGCGGCGCCATGCCATGTTCGACGAGCCGGCCGACGGTCCCGCCGTCGGGGCCGCCGCCCGCCGCGCCTTCCGGATCATGGAGGACCACGCGACGGCGCGTCGCCTCGCGGGCGCCGACTGGTTCGTAGGCGACGGCCCGACGCTCGCCGACATCGCGCTGTTTCCGTCCTTCGCGCTCAGCCGCGACTTCGGCGTCGAGCACGAGGCCTACCCGGCTCTGCGCCGCTGGGCGCGCCGCGTCCGCACGTTGCCCGGCTTCACGACGATGCCGGGCATCCCGGACTACCATTGAGGGAAGACAGGGAGACTTCGGCCATCCGCGCGTCGGGACGGGTGCGCCCTCACAAAAGTGAGTGCGCCCGCGTCGTTTCAACCTTAAATTCGTTGACACACCCGAGCGGTGCGCGACTTCCCCGCTTCGACGCGAGGATCCCATGTCCCGATTGGCAGCCCGAAGCGCCACGATCGCGATCGCGCGAGCGTCTCTCGACCTCCATCCGTTCGACGCGGTGGAGGCCTGCCGGATCGTCGATCGCCTGTCGAGCTACGCACCCGCTCACATCGAGACGACGGTGCAGTACGCCGACAAGGCCATAGCCGAGGCGAGGGCGACACCCGACGCGAAGCACGACGCTCTGGCCCGCTTCGCCATCTCCCGCCTCGTGATCGAGATGGAACGGACGATGGTCCGGCTCGTGTCGTGGAACGTGAAAGTGCCCCTGGGATCGCCGCGTCAGTTCGAGCCGAGGTGAGCCCGATCCGTCGGGGCGAGGCGGCGCGCTCCCATCGATAGAGCACGCCGCACCGTCGGCCCATATCGGACGGAATGCCGGAGCGACACCGCGACCATGCCGCGCATATGTCACACGGCAGGGAACCTTCGACGGCGGAAATGTCATATGTTGTTAATGTATGATAAACCGAGAACCATGATGTCCCTGAAAGCCGTCGATAAGCCCGCGAAGGACGAGGGTCGAGAGTTCAGTTTTTCGATGCGCCATGATGCCGGGCACATCCGATGCACCGTCCAGCAAGGCGCGCTCGATTCCGTCGAGTCATCCTTCACCGGCGATGCCGGGGACCGCATGGCGCGATTCGACCGTCATCGCGCCATGTTCGAGGCGGTGGCAAGCGATCTGTATGACGCGGGCCTGCCTCCGCGCATCACGGCCGACCACGTGCGCATGCTCCATCGCGCCATGGATTTCGGTCGCCGCTCGAAGCCCTGAGCCGCCCGGCGACGGGTCAGGCGGTGCGGGGAGCCAAAACCGCAAGCCGCGTCGGCGTGAGCGCGACAGCGATCGCTTCGACCCGCCAAACTGACCTCGGCACGCCCGCCCACGACTCGCGGGCGGGCGTGCCGAGGTCAGTTCACGAGGGCCCGCGACTCTTCCCTGGCCTGCAGGGTCTTTGCGGTCTGCACGCCCTCGATCAGCGCCACCTGCTTGCCGATACCCTCCAGCAGAGCTTTTGCCATGCTGAGGTCGAAGCGGAGCCGGGCCGTCACCACGGCTTCGGCCACGAAGTTCGTCGAACCGTCCGGCATCGGGCTCACCGTGCAGAGCGTGAGGTCGATGAGGGGACCTGCGCCGCCGTGGAAGGTCGCTTGGTCGATCATCCGCACGGGTTCCCGGTTGGGATCCGTGATCTTGTGCGGTCGCGGCTTATCGAACCGGTCGGCCATGGCGAAACTCCTTACCCGCTCACGAAGGTTGAGCCGATGCTCGATCGCATCGCGGCGGACAACGGGTTGCGACAGATATGGTCGCATTGCACTGCGATATCGCGGGCCGACTCCGGCAGATGAGAGGAAGACCGCGGCACCTTCCGCCCACTGGTCGACGTCTCCCAGACGCATATTCGATGGGCAAGACGATCGGAGTGCGTGATCGTGATGGCGCGCTCGGAGAGATTCGAACTCCCGACCCCCAGATTCGTAGTCTGGTGCTCTATCCAGCTGAGCTACGAGCGCGCATGCGGCGAAGAACGCCGCGGTGGCGATGCCGAAGGCTTCGCCGGGCATCTCACTAGAGGCTCCGGCCGGCCTTGGCAATCGCTTTTGCGGCGCCGGGCCGCGCCCCGAAGCCGGAGGGGTGTTTCACGAGAGCCACAGGGTTCATCTTAACGTCGGCACCGGGGGGACGGATCGCGTCGAATGTGAAACAAAACCACGCTTCGGCCATTCTCCGTCGCATTGTGCCGCAGTGCAGCGAGCCGAGCCCGACGCTGCACGTCCCCTCGCCGGAAAGAACTCGAGAACTCGCGCCTGATGTCACTCGCCGCCCACGTCGCCGATCCCGTCGCCTGGACCTCCAAACCCGACGCGACCGGCCTCCGAGCCGCCATCACCCGGGCCACGTCGGCCCTCCTCGATGAGCAGCGCGCGGACGGCCATTTCGCCTTCGACCTCGAAGCCGACGCCGCGATCCCGGCCGAATACATCATGGTCAAGCACTTCCTCGGGCAGCCCGACACCGAGATGGAGCGCCGCACCGCCAACTACCTGCGCCGTATCCAGGAGCCGCACGGCGGCTGGCCCATGCTGGCCAAGGGCGAGCTCAACATGTCGGCCAGCGTGAAGGCCTATTTCGCGCTGAAGATCGCCGGCGATCCCATCGACGCGCCCCACATGGTGCGGGCCCGCGAGGCGATCCTGGCGCACGGCGGCGCCGTGAATATGAATATCTTCACCCGCATGATGCTGGCCTTCTTCGGCATCGTGCCGTGGCGCGCCGTGCCGGTCATGCCGGTCGAGATGATGCACGCGCCCGACTGGTTCCCGATCAACATCTGGCGCTTCAGCTACTGGGCGCGCGACACGATCGTGCCCCTCCTCGTGCTGATGGCCAAGAAGCCCGAAGCCGCGAACCCGCGCCGGGTGGGCCTCGACGAGCTGTTCCACGTGCCGCCCCATCGCGTGAAGCGTTGGCCCAGGACTGTCAACCAAGTCGGCTTCTGGGGCGCCTTCTTCGTCGGCCTCGACCGCGTGCTGCGCGTCACGGAGCCGGTGTTCCCGGCCGGGAGCCGGCAGTCGGCCATCGACAAGGCGGTCGCGTTCCTGCGCGAGCGCCTCAACGGCGACGACGGGGTCGGGGCCATCTACCCGTCCATCGCCTATACCGTGATGATGTTCCACGTGCTGGGCTACCCCGAGGACCACCCCGACATGGTCACGGCCAAGTCGGCGCTGGAGAAGCTCGTGGCCGGGAACGGCGACGAGGCCTTCTGCCAGCCCTGCCTGTCGCCCGTCTGGGACACGGTGCTGTCGGCCCACGCGCTGCTCGAAGCGACACCCGACGACACCGCCCGCGTCGAGCGGACGCTCGACTGGCTGCTCCCGCTCCAGGTGCTCGACGTCAAGGGCGACTGGGCCCACAGACGCCCCGATCTCCGGCCGGGCGGCTGGGCGTTCCAGTACAAGAACGACTATTACGTCGACCTCGACGACACCGCCGTCGTCGTCATGGCCATGGACCGCGCTCGCAACAAGACCGGCACGCGCCGCTACGACGTGTCCATCGCGCGCGCCGTCGAGTGGGTCGTCGGCATGCAGAGCACGAACGGCGGCTGGGCCTCCTTCGACGTCGACAACACCTCCTACTACCTCAACCACATCCCCTTCGCGGACCACGGCGCCCTGCTCGACCCGCCGACCGCCGACGTGACGGCGCGCTGCCTGTCCATGCTGGGCCAGCTCGGCGAGACGGTGGAGTCGAGCCCCGCGGCGCGCCGCGCGGTCGACTATCTCCTGCGCGAGCAGCACCCCGAGGGGAGCTGGTTCGGCCGCTGGGGCATCAACTACATCTACGGCACGTGGTCGGTGCTCTGCGCCTTCAACGCCGTCGGCATCGACCCCGGCCACCCGGCGGTGCGCCGCGCCGTGGACTGGCTCGTCGAGATCCAGAACCCGGACGGCGGCTGGGGCGAGGCGGACGCCGGCTACGCGCTCGACTACGTGGCCTACCAGCCGGCCGAGACCACGGCCTCGCAGACCGCCTGGGCGGTGATCGGGCTTATGGCGGCCGGCCACGTGGACCATCCCGCGGTGAAGCGCGGCGTCGCCTACCTCCAGGCGAACCAGGGCGAGGACGGGTTCTGGGAGGAACCGCACTACACCGGCACCGGCTTCCCGCGCGTCTTCTACCTGCGCTACCTCGGCTACTCGAAGTTCTTCCCGCTCTGGGCCATGGCGCGCTACGCCAATCTCAGGGCCGGCAACACCGCGACGGTGCTGCACGGCATGTAGTGCCAGCCCGGGGCAGGCTCGGCGGCCCAGTCTTGCTTCCGCCGCAAAGAACATCGAGGTGACGGTCGAATGAGGCCCAGCTTCCTCGGCCGAGAAGGGATCACCTTGAGACCGATTCGTTGGGATCCCGCCAGTCGGGGTGACGCCTACGGCTACTATGCCGAGCTGAGGCGCCATTCGCCGGTGATCCGGGCCCGCATCCCCACCCGCGGGACGGGATGGGTGGTGACCCGCTACGAGGACGTGCTGAGGGTCCACAGGGACGCCCGCTTCTCGACCGATCCGCGCAACGCCCGCCGGGCGCCGCTGTTCGGCTTCGGCGGCCCCTACGCGCCCAAGCTCATCAAGCTCGTCGGCGCCTCCATGGTCAGCGTCGACGACCCCGCCCACGCGCGGCTTCGCCGGCTCGTCTCCAAGGTGTTCACGCCCCGCTCGGTCGCCGACATGGCGCCCTGGATCGCCGGCATGGTGGATTCGCTGCTGGACGAGGCGTCGCGCGAGGGCGCCGTCGACCTCATGGGCAGCTTCGCCCTGCCGCTGCCGCTGCGGGTCATCTCCGAGATGCTCGGCATCCCGGAAGCGTGGCGCCTCGCCTTCCACGACCAGGTGGTGCGGCTCATCGAGGTCAACGATCAGCCGGTGCGGCGCGCGGTCCGCTGGTTGCCGGCCATGCCCAAGCTGCTGCGCTTCTTCGAGGACCTCATCGACCTCAGGCGCCGCGAGCCCGACGACAAGCTCATCGCGCGGCTCATCGCCGTCGAGGAGGAGGGCGACCACCTCAGCCGCGACGAGCTGATCGGCATGGTGTTCCTGCTGCTCTTCGCCGGGCACGAGACCTCCGTCAACCTCATCGGCAACGGCCTCATGGCGTTGCTCGACCATCCCGAGCAGATGGCCCAGCTGCGCGACGACCCCTCGCTGATGGACGGGGCCGTCGAGGAGTTCCTGCGCCACACGAACCCCGTCGAGCACGGGACGCCGCGCTTCGCCCTGGAGGACGTCGAGATCGCCGGTGTCCGCATCCGCAAGGGCGAGATGGTGGTGCCGCTCCTCGCCGCCGCCAACCGCGACGAGGCCGTCTTCCCCGAGCCCGACCGCTTCGACATCCGCCGCACCGGCAACGCCCGCCACCTGGCGCTCGGCGTCGGGCTGCACTATTGCCTCGGCGCGTCGCTGGCGCGGCTCGAGACCAGGATCGCGCTCGATACGCTGCTGCGCCGCTTCCCGGACCTCGCGCTCGCCGTGCCGCGCGACGCCCTGCGCTGGCGTCAGGCGACGGGCCTGCGGGGGCTCGTCGCCCTGCCGGTGCGCCTCGGCCCGGATGCGGCGCTGGAGGCTGCCTTCGGCGGCGACTCCTGCCTCGTGACGCCGCTGCCCCCCGCTGCCGAGGAAGGGCTCAGCCGAACCCCGCCAGCAGGTCCGACGCCAGCGCCAACCGCTCGTGCGACGTGTCCGATGGCTGGGCATAGATCACCCGACGCCCCTTCAGCGTCAGCCGCTCCCGCAGCGCCTCCGGCGCCCGCCCCACGAGGTCGGCCGGAGCGACATTCGGCCTGAGGTCGAGCGCGATGGCCTTCGGGCCGGCGTCGACCCGCTCCACCCCCAGCGCCCGGCACAGGGCGCGCAGCCGCACACGGCCGACGAGGTCGCGCACCTCCGCGGGGTGTGGGCCGAAGCGGTCCGCGAGCTCCTCGGCGATGGCCTCGGCCTCGTGGGTCTCCGACACTCGCGCCAGCCGGGCGTAGATGTTGAGCCGCAGCTCCGACTCGGGGATATAGTCGGCCGGCAGCGAGCCTGCCCGGTCGATGCGGATCTCGGGCGACCAGTCCTCCACGGCCTCGCCCTTGGCTTCGCGGATCGCCAGCCCCAGCAGGTGCTGGTAGAGTCCGAGGCCGATCAGCCGCAGATGGCCGGCCTGCTCGTCGCCCACGAGGTCGCCGGCGCCGCGCAGGTCGAGGTCGCGCCCCGACAGCGCCATGCCGCTGCCGAGCTTGTCGAAAGCCGCGAGGCTCCGCAGCCGCTGCATCGCGGGCTCGCCGGGCTCCTCGCCCTCCTCGGTCATCAGGTAGCACAGGCCCTGGAGCCGCCCGCGCCCGACGCGGCCGCGCAACTGGTGGAGCTGCGACAGGCCGAACAGGTCGGCGCCCATCACCACCATGGTGTTGGCGCGCGGTACGTCGAGCCCGCTCTCGATGATGGAGGTCGCGACCAGCACGTCGCCGTGCCCCTCGGCGAACGCCACCATGGCGGCATCCACCTCGTCGGCCGCCATGCGGCCGTGGGCAGACAGCACCGTCAGCTCCGGCAGCGCCTGGGCCAAGGCTCCGGCCACCGCCTCCAGCCGCTCGATGCGCGGCACCACGACGAAGCTTTGCCCGCCCCGTGCCTTTTCGCGCAGGAGCGCCGCCCGCGCCGTGCCCATGTCGTGGGGCGCCACCAGCGTGCGGATCGGCCGCCGCCGCGCCGGGGGCGTGGCGATGACGCTGAGGTCCTGCAGCCCCACCAGGGCCGACTGCAGCGTGCGCGGGATGGGCGTGGCCGTGAGGGTGAGGACGTGCAGGCCCGCGCCGAGCTCGCGCAGCCGCCGTTTCTCGGCCGTGCCGAAGCGCTGCTCCTCGTCCACCATCAGGAGGCCGAGGTCCGCGAAGCGCACGTCGGCCGCCGCCACCGCGTGGGTGCCGACGACGACGCGGACCGAGCCGTCGGCGATGCCCGCCTTCACGGCCCTGGCCTCGGCCGGCGGGGTCAGGCGCGACAGCTGCGCGACCTCGATCCCGAGCGCGGCGAAGCGCTTCGCCAGGGTCTGGACGTGCTGGCGCACCAGCACCGTGGTGGGGGCCACCAGCGCCACCTGCTTGCCGGCCAGCACCGCCACGGCCGCGGCGCGCAGCGCTACCTCGGTCTTGCCGAAGCCGACGTCGCCCACCACCAGCCGGTCCATGGGGCGGCCGGAGGCGAGGTCGGCCGTCACGGCCGCGATGGCGGAGGCCTGGTCGGGCGTGGGCGGATGGGGGAAGCGCGCCACGAAGCTGCGATAGTCCGCGGCCGGCGCCTTCAGCACCGCGGCCTCCGTCTCCTCGCGCAGGCGGGCCAGGTCCACGAGGGCGCGGGCCGTCTCGGCGATCTCGCCGGCGATACGCTGGCGGCGCTCGGTCCAGGCGTCGTCGTCGAGCCGGTCGAGCCTGACGGCGTCGCCCGCGGCGCCGTAGCGCCACAGCCGGTCCAGCGCTTCCACGGGGGCCAGCAGGTCGGCCCCCTTGGCGTAGTCGAGCCGCACCGTGTCGCGCGTGCCCGCGGCCTCCGACGCGATGGTTTCGAGCGCCCGCAGCGTGCCCACCCCGTGCTCCATGTGGATCACGGCGTCGCCGAGGCTGAACTCGCCGTCGCCCGCGTGCCAGGGCACCGGCACGGCGTGGTGATGGTGGTGGTCGGCGCGGTGCGCCCCGTTGGGGCCGTGGCCGAGGAGGTCGGCCGCGCAGACGAGGGTGATGG
>CAXTFP010000027.1:0-12850 GCA_964243135.1 uncultured Lichenihabitans sp. | reverse complement strand
CTGGGTCGTCAGGAGGGCGCCCACCTCCGCCAGCGGGCCGGCCGCGGCGAGCGCCAAGTCGATGGTGTGGGCGCCCTGGATCGTGACCAAGTTGGCAAAGTTGTCGGGAACCTCGAGGTACAGGAACGGGGCGGGGACGTTGGGGCCGAAGCCGGCCGTCGAGGAGTAGACGGAGGCGCTGAGGAGCCGGCCGATCATCCCAGCGGCGACGACCTCGCAGGCGCGCCTGACGGCGGGGCTGGCGCGGAGCTGCAGGCCGATCGCTGCGTGCACGCCTGCCGCATGGGCTGCCGCCGCCATCTCCTCAGCCTCATCCACGCTGCGCCCGAGCGGCCATTCGCAATAGACGTGCTTGCCCGCCGCGAGCGCGGCCAGCACGAGGTCGCGGTGGTCGGGCACCCGCGTGCAGATCGCCACGAGGTCGATGTCGGCTGCCTGGATGAGTTCCAGGCCGCTGCCGTAGGCGGTCGGCACCCCGAAGGCCTGGGCGGCGTCGTCCGCCGTCGCCCGGCTGTTCGTCGCCACCGCGGCGAGCTCCAAGCCGCCGAGGGCCTGCACCGCAGGCACGTGCGAGTCCCGCGCCCAGCCACCGCTGGCGCTCGCCCCGATGATCCCGACCCGTACCGTCTTCGACATATCGCGCTCCTCGTCCTGACGCCCCGGTAGGTCGCTGCGACCCGACAGGACGTCCACAGCTCGTGAGATGGCTCGGATCGTCGCCGGGATAATGGTAGGCCCGTTTGGAAGACTTGAACCAGTTGGTTGGCAATGATGGATCGGCTCACGAGCATGTTGGTGTTCGTCAAGGCCGTGGACCTCGGCTCGTTCACGGCGGCTGCGAGGGCGTTGGGCATGTCCTCGCAGATGGTCGGCAAGCACGTCGACTTCTTGGAGGCGCGCCTCGGGGCGCAACTCCTGCGCCGTACCACCCGTCGCCAGAGCCTCACCGACCTCGGGCACGCCTTCTGCGAGCGGAGCCGCGCCATCCTGGCCGAGGCGGAGGCCGCGGAGGCGCTGGTGCACGATCTGAGCGCCACGCCACGCGGCCGCCTGCGCGTGAGCGCGCCGGTCAGCTTCGGTGCCTGCCGAGTGGCGCCTCTGGTCAGCCGCTATCTGCAAGACTTTCCGGAGGTGGAGATCGAACTCTCCCTCACGGACCGCTACGTGGACGTGGTGGACGAGGGCTACGACGCGGTGTTCCGCCTCGGGCCGCTGGTGGACAGCACCCTGCTGTCGCGCGAACTGGCGCCACACCGTCAGGTCGCCTGCGCCTCGCCTGGCTACCTCGCCGCGCATGGTGAACCGTCTCGCCCCGAGGACCTCGCGTCGCGCGCCTGCCTGGGATACGTGAACTGGTCGGGCCTGCCCTATGCCGAATGGCGCTTCAAACGGGACGGGAGCGTCCACGCCGTGACGGTGCGCAGCCGGTTCCAGGTCAACGACGGACGCGTCCTGCGCGCGGCAGCGCTGGAGGGCAACGGCATCATCCTGCAGCCGGAAGCAGTCGTGAGGGAGGACATCGACGCTGGCCGGCTGGTGCAGGTGCTGGCCGACTACGAAGCGCCCTCGCGCGCAATGTTCCTGGTGTTCGCGACGCGTCGACCCCAGACGGCCAAGCTGCGGACCTTCATCGATCGCGTCGTCGAGGCGCTCGGTCAGCATCGGGACGGTTGACTTGGGTCAGCCTCTCGAATGTGGTGCGAGACGCGACGCGGGGACGGCCGGGCTGACAGACTATAGCCACAACTTCGGTTATGGGTCGCTCAGCGCGGTAAATTCGTTGCTGATCCCGAGACGATCTCAGCCTCAAGAGAGGCGAAAGGCGCCCCCCCCCTCGGAGGGCCTGGCGTCCCCTCTCGGGGAAACGGTCACCCTTTCGGGGCCGCAAATTCATTGGGGGTCCTAGTGGCTTGCAACCGGGCCTTGATGGGTCCGGGTCACCACGACGCTCGCCAAACTTGCGATCGGACGAGTCGCCTGCAGTCGGTGTTCCCCTGCGCCGTCATAACTACACCCGGCCGGCCGGGGTTTCAATATCCCGGCCGGCCGAGGTCACGATCTGGCCGGCCGTGGTGAACGATCCCGCTCGCAGGGTGGCCTCGGCGCCTCACTGCACCCGCACGCCATAGGCTTTGAGGAGCCCGTCCGCGTTGGCCTCGGCGCCGGTGATCCACTTCCGGGAGTAGGCGACGACGTCGGCGAGTTGGAGCAGGCGCGACGCTGCGCTGTCCAGCCTCGTCACCCGGTTCACCCCCTTGAAGTGGCCGTCCTCGGCGCGCATGCGGTCCATCTCGGCGTCGAAGTCGGGGTGATCGTTGTGGTCGTTCACGTCGAGGATCACGTCCACGTTGCCGATCGTCTCGCGTCCGAGCACGTCGCGCTTGAAGTGGCGGAGCCCGATTTTGACCGTCTCGACCACGGCGTGGGCGTAGAGCACCGGAGGTGTCCCACCGCGCGCGGCCACCTTGCCGTTCAGCAACGTGACGCGGCCGGCCGAGGCCTCGCGCCAGAACCGGCCGAGCAGCCCCTGCAGGTAGCCGTCGCTCAGGTCGACGGCGTGGATCTCGCCGGCGCTGGGCTCCAGGAGGTCGCTGAACCGCTTGTCGAGCCGGCCGGCGTCGCGCGCCAGCACGAGCACGGCGCCGAGGTGGAGTGGACCATGGCCGGCCGTGCCATATTCGTCGACGAACACCAGCACCTTCTTGTTCAGCCCCGGGCGCACGTCGTCACCCCCTTCAAGTTCATGGCCGACCTCTCCTCTCCCCCGCCGTTGCACCATCGGGCGGGCGACGGGAATCCACCCCGGCCAGCGTGCCGAACCTGATCGATCGTCTCCGGACGATGCTCGGGTGGGGTATCAGGATACCTCAGAACTCGCACGAGGGCTGGCGATGGGCGATGTCGTCCAGCCGCTTTCGCAACGAGGCGCTGGCGTGGTCGAGAAAGGCGCGCAGCTTCAAGGGCAGCGGTTCTCGCCCGGCGTGGAGCAGGTGAACCGGCAACGGTATGGGCTCGTAGCCCCGTAGGACGCGCACGAGAGAGCCTGCCGAGAGAGCGGCCGCGCATTGGTAGGTGAGCGCCCGGGCGATGCCGATGCCGGCCATCGCCGCATCGATAGATGCCTCGGCGGTGTTGACGGCCAGCCGGGGCTGGATCGGCACGCTCATCGAAGTGCCGCCATCCGGGGCGGAGAACGTCCAGTTCCGGTCCGCGGTGACGCCCTCGTAGGCGATGCAGGGCAGCGTGGCGAGATCGAACGGTGCGCGCGGGGCCGCGTATCGTGTCAGGAACTCCGGGCTCGCCACCGTGATGAGCCGGACCTCGCCGACGTTGATGGCCTTGAGGCCGCTGTCCGGGAGGGGACCGATCCGCAACGCGACATCGACGTGCTCGTCGGCGAGCCCGAGGTTCCGATCCGACAGGGCCAGCCGCACGTCGATCTCCGGGTAAAGCGCGAGGAACGCGGCCGCCGTCGGGAGCACATGGAGGCGGCCGAACACCACGGGCGCGGTCACGACCAGTTCGCCCCGCGGGGCTCGCCACTCGCCCGCCGCAGCCCGCTCCGCTTCCTCCACCTCGTCGAGGATGCGCCGGCTGGCCGCGATATAGGCGCTCCCCGCTTCGGTCGGCAGGAGGCCGCGGGTCGAGCGCACGAGCAGCTTGGTGCTGAGCCGGGCTTCGAGCTCCGCGATGCGGCGGCTCATGGTCGGCAGGGGCACGCCGAGCCGCCGGCTCGCGGACGAAAGCGAGCCGGCCTCGACGGCCTCGATCAGCATCCTCATGGCGTCCAGACGGTCCACGGCGAAGCTCTCGAATTCCGGAAGGAGACTTCTCGATCACAGCCGATACTGCACGGCCGTGGGAGGCGATAGGTGACGATGCATCGGACCGGCCAGCCTTCGCGGAGCCCGACATGCCCTATGGATTTCTCGACATCGCCTCCACGCCCAGCGTCAGGGCGGCCCAGGCTGAAGCGGGGAGTGCGGCCCTCTGGTCGGACTTCAGCGGAGACCGCGCCTTCGATCGCTTCACAGCCGCCGAGGCGGCCTTCATCATGGCGCGCGACAGCTTCTATCTGGCCAGCGTGTCCGAGACAGGCTGGCCCTACGTCCAGCATCGCGGGGGGCCGCCGGGCTTCCTCAAGGTAATCGACGACCGGACGCTGGGCTTCGCCGACTACCGCGGCAACCGCCAGTACATCAGCCTCGGCAACGTCACGGCCGATGATCGGGTGGCGCTGATCCTGGTCGACTACCCCAACCGCCGGCGGCTCAAGATCTACGGGCACATGGAGGTGCGCGGCCTCGAGGCCGACCCGGCGCTCGCCGACCGCCTCGCTGTCCCCGACGGCCGGGGCCGGGCCGAGCGGTCGTTCCTGATCCGCCTGTCGAGCTTCGACTGGAACTGCCCTCAGCACATCACGCCGCGCTTCACCGAAGCGGAACTGGCCGAGGCCCTTCTGCCGATCCGGGAGCGGCTCGCGGTGCTCGAAGCCGAGAACCGCGCGCTGCGGGCCGAACTCGCGGCCTACGGCGCCACCGCTTCTCGAAAGGAGGATCACCATGACGAAGCCTGACGCCACCGCAGCGACGTACCGCACGCAAGCCGTGGGAGAGGCCGACGTGTTCTATCGCGAGGCCGGCCCGGTCGACGGGCCCGTCGTCCTCCTGCTGCACGGCTTCCCCTCGGCCAGCCACATGTTTCGCGACCTCATCCCCGAACTCGCCGGCCGCTACAGGGTGATCGCGCCCGACCTGCCGGGCTTCGGCAACACGCGGGCGCCCGGCCGCGATCGCTTCGCATACACGTTCGACCGCCTCGCCGAGGTGATCGTCGGCTTCACCGAGGCGCTCGGCCTCACCTCCTACGCGCTCTACATCTTCGACTACGGCGCACCGGTCGGCCTGCGCCTCGCCCTCGCGCACCCGGAGCGTGTCACCGCCATCGTGTCGCAGAACGGCAACGCCTACGAGGAGGGATTGAGCGAGGGCTGGCGGACGTGGCGAACCTACTGGGCCGACCCGAGCCCCGAGAACCGCGAAGCCTGCCGCGGCGCGCTGTCGCCGAACGCCATCCGCGACGACCAGTACCTGCAGGGCTCCGACATGTCCCGCATCTCGCCGGACGGGTACACGCTCGACGCCGCCTACATGGCCCGGCCGGGCGCGGAGGAGATCCAGCTCGACCTCATCCTGGACTACCGCAGCAACGTCGCGCTCTATCCCGCGTTCCAGGCCTACTTCCGCGAACACCGCCCGCCGCTCCTGGCGATCTGGGGACGCAACGATCTGGGCTTCCTCCCGGCCGGAGCTCACGCCTACCGGCGCGACCTGCCCGATGCGGAGGTGGTCCTGCTCGATGCCGGCCATTTCGCGTTGGAGACGCACGCCGCCGAGGTCGGCGCGGCGATGCGCGGCTTTTTGGAAAGTCACATCGGCCGTGAGGCGGACAGGTAGCGATCCGATGAGGGTCCTTGACGGTCTCGGCCGCTTGCCCTCCTGCCGGCGCCATGATCCGCGAAGGTCCGGCCAAGGTGGACCGACTGCGCAGGGCCTCACCCGCCACCGATAAGACTCTGTTCTCAGTAGCGCCCAGCCTCGCACGCTCGTCCTTCTCCGACATCCCGCACAGCGCGGGATGCAACTATGACCGGCGCCCGATGCGTCTGGCGCGCTTCGCCCGGGCCGCCTAGATGGGTCGGCGTACAGCCACGCGAAGGACGTTGCGCCCATGTCTCCTGCCTCCTCGAACCGTTCCGCCCCCACGGTCCTCCTCGTCGGGGCCTCCCGCGGCTTGGGCCACGCCATGGCCGCCGAGATCCTGAAGAAGGGCTGGAACGTCATCGGCACCGTCAGGGCCGGGTCTCGGACCAAGCTGCACGAATTGTTGGAGGAGCACCCAGGCCGGGTGGAGATCGAGGCTCTCGACATCGACGAGCCGGACCAGATCGCAGCCTTGCGCGACCGCCTCTCGGGCAGGATCCTCGACATGCTGTTCGTGAACGCCGGAACCACCACGCGCGACGAGCACGTCCGCATCGGCGACGTGACCACGGAGGAGTTCACGCGCGTGATGGTCACGAACGCGCTGAGCCCCATGCGCGTCATCGAGGCCCTGCAGCACCTCGTGCCGGCGACCGGCCTGATCGGCGCCATGTCGTCCGGCCAGGGCAGCATCACCAACAACGAGGCGGGGATGCGGGAGGTGTATCGCAGCAGCAAGGCGGCGTTGAACATGTTCATGCGGAGCTTCGCGGCCCGGCAGGCCGAGACGCCGCGCGCGATGGTGCTGATGGCGCCGGGCTGGATCCGCACCGAACTGGGAGGTCCCGACGCGCCCTTCACCATCGATGAGAGCGTGCCGCTGTTGGTGGACCTGCTGATCTCGAAGCTGGGCATGCCCGGCCTGCAGTACCTCGACCGCTCCGGCCGCACTGTTCCCTGGTGACCGAGACACGCTCAGATCCCAAACCAGTCCACGCAGGAGGTGCTTGGTTCGAATGACGAGGTCACATCGGCTCGCGCCGAGTTACCTTGACGGCCCCGGTCGCTTCTCCTCCTGCCGGTACCGAAATCCGTCAGGGTCCGGTCAAAGCGAGCCGATCTCGCGCGCACATACTGGTGACGAAACTACCCGGCGCCGGCCCGTGCCCGGTGCCGCTGATAGGTGGCGTGGCGCATGCCCTTCGGCCGATCAGGAAACGCCTCGTCGAGCCGGCCCGACCCGCCCAGCGCCGTTCGGACCTTGGCCTCCCGCTCGCCCGCTCTGCCCCGCGCGTCGAGGCGCTGGCTTCGATACCCGAGTCCATGCGCCTGCCGCGAGGCGAACCGCCCCGCCCCGGTCGGCAGGTACAGGCTGACGGTCCGCACGCCCAGCACCGGGCAGACCAGCCGCCAGCGCCGGCCGCCGAAGGGCTGGGGCACCGACACGACGTCGACCACGTAGGACTCCCCGCCCGGGTGGCGCAGCACCAAGTGCCCGGCCTCCAGCCCCATCTCGGCCGTGAGCCGCACCGCCGCGACCGGAGGAGCGTCGACCGGCCCCCACTCGATGTCGCGCACCGTCCGCGCACCGACCTGGATCCGACCCGATCGGATCATGTCCGGCAGGCTGAGGATGACCGTCGCCTCGACCTCGATCCGCTTCCGCGGCCTTCCCCGCACCGCCTCGCCCATCGTGCCGTCCTTTTCCGAAAACCCGTGTCGATCGCGCCCGGGGACAGGAAGGACCGCCCCGGTGCCGTGAAGATCAGGTCTCCTGCTCGGCCTCCTTCGGCGTCTCGGCCTTCTCCAGGAGCAACCGCATCACGGCGAGCTCGTCGTCGCTGAGGTGCGATAGGTCGGGGCCGGACGCCACCTGGACCGACCCGGAGTAGTTGAGGTCGAGCTTGTCGCCGTATTTGCGCGGCGCCGCCTTGGACATGAGCCACTTGCGGGCGTCGACGCGCAGCTTGGAGCGCGTGACGTGCTCGTGGTCGAGGACGCGTTCGGTGGTGCCGTCGGCCTTCTGCCGGTCGACCCAGTCCTCGGAGGTGTCGTCCGCGATGTCGAGGATCTGCTCGCCCCACGCATCGGCCCGGACCTCGCGGGCATGGGCGTACATGCGGGCGAACTCATTGTGGCGATCGAGCCAACGCAAGGCCGTCCTCACGCTCGGCATGCCTTCGCCCTTGCACGCCGTCGACAGCGAGCTGCCCTCGGCGATGGCCTCGCAGATCGTGGCCGCGATTTCTTCTGTGTAGCCGGATGGCCGGCCGCCCCTGTCGCGGGGGGCCACGCCGCTGTTCTCATTCGACATCATCTCGATCCTCCGTTGCACCTTGCGGGTCGCCTCGACCGCGCTACGATCCGTCCACCACCGGAACCCGCCCATGCGCGTCCCCGCCATCCTCGCCGCCCTCCTGGCCGTCGTCGTGCCGGCCAAGGCCGCCACCTTCGCGACCGAGCGACTGGCCGATGGGCGGGTCGCCCTGCACATGCTGGGCGTCATCGAGCGTGGCGACGAGGCGAGGTTCAGCGACGCCCTGCACCGAAAGCCGGTGCCGGTGCTCCTGCTGCTGGGCAGCCCCGGCGGCGATCCGTGGTCCTCGATGGAGATCGGGCGTCGCAACACGTTGCCGACCCAGGTGCGGTCGGGCGAAACCTGCGCATCGGGCTGCGCCACGATCTGGGTTTCGGGCCGGGAACGCTACGTCGAGCCCGGCGCGCAGATCGGGTTCCACGGCCCATCGAAGACGGTCGACGGGCATGAGGTCGAGGTCGGATGGGCTGACGCCCAGATCGGCGCCTATTATGCCCGCCTCGGGTTCAGCGATGCGGCGATCTACCGAATGACCTCCGCGGTTTCACCCGCCATGTACTGGATCGACGACACGGATGCGGCGAACGGGATCGCCTTCGCGCCGAGGCCGCCGACGACGGGCAAGCCGATCGGATCGACGCCCGATGCAACGCCCAAGATCGCCAGACAGACGCAGCCGGGCTTCTTCGGATGGCTCTTCGACGGGCCTAACACTGCACACCTGACCAGCGAGGAAGGGCTTGCTCTGGCCACGGTCATCCAGCGGAGGCCATCGCCCGTCGCCTCGCGGCCAACAGCAGCCGCCACGCCGGCCGACTGACTCGCCGACGAGGTTTGGTTGCAGGCGAGTCGATAAAGCACCTCGGACCAGCGGCATCGGATGCGCGATGCTTGGAGTCCCAAAAGGGCGGCCGAGGCGACACGTTTCGGCGCACGAGATTGGTTGTTTTCGGGCGCCACTTACGAGAGCGCGGGAAGGCCGCTGGCGGGCATTTCGGCACCCGCATCATGATGACGACACGCCCTCGGGCGCCCGTGCCAGAGCCTCCTTCAGTGCCGCGTCATGCCGGCTGTCGGCAGCCGCTCCAACATCGCCAGCATGCTCATCTGCGTCTCAATGTGGCGCATATAGCCGACCATCTCGCCCTCGCCGAACCGCTCCTTGAGGAAGGCTGCCGAGGACCAGATCGAGGCATGAGCCATCGCATACGCCTCGCCCGGATGTTCATGCCGGAGATAGCCGAGCATCGCTTCGGCCTTATCGCGGACCGTCGCGGACGGGCGCTGCTGGGCTGGCACAGGGGAAGGTGCCGTCGGCCCGGCCGAGGCTACGGCCGCACCGGTCACGACGGGCGGTGGTGGCACGGGATGGCCGACCGCACGCGATGCGGCCTCGAACAGTTCGCTCGCGACCCTCGCCGCTTCGTCATGGCCGAGCCGATTGTGCAGGAACGCCATCGCCAGGGTCATCGCGGCGCCCGCGCGTTCGTCGGCACCGAGCACTTCCCGCTCGTCCGTCGGATCCTCGACCTTGAGCGCCCGCGCCAGGTCTTCGATGATGTTCTCGTGGCTCACATTCGGCCCTTTCGGTTGGTGCTCAGTCGAGCCCGAGGGCCCGTCGTACGATGGGGTCTTCCATCGGCCGGTAGATCGGCGTCGGCGCGGTCGCCGGGAGGCGCCGCGGGTGGACCGTGAGGGGCGCCGGCGCGTCGGAGAGACCGGCACCCGTGCCCTGCCCGGCGAGGGCCGCCTGATAGGCCGCCATCGCCGCGGCGTGCGGGTCGTAGGGGCTGACGCCCGTCGCTGCCGGTGCCGCGGCGTCGCCCGAGCCGCCCCTCGCGATGGGAGCCGACCCGTCGGACCCGCGGGCGCCGCGATAGCCCGCCGAACTGTTGTCGCCCTGCCCACCGATCGCGTTGGGCGTGCCGCCCTGTGACCCGGCCAGGATGCCGTTGATCCCGTCGCCGATGGTCGGACCGCCGAGCAGCCCGGAGATCCCGTTGATGCCCGCGATCCCGGCCCCGATCGGGCCGCCGAAGATGCTCAGGCCCGCGTTGGCCGCGATGTTCGCGACCTTTGGGTTGACCGATAGGTGTGCAGGTGCGGGCGCGTCGGGTGCCGTGGTGCTCGGGGTCGTGGTGGGGGTCGAAGGCGTACCCGGCATCCCGCTGACCGTCGGGGGCGCCGCATAGGTGTCCGGCGGCGAGATGCCGAACGACGCGGCCGAGGTGTCGACGCTGTCGAGGCCGGACGCCGCCCCGGAGCTGAAGCTGTAACCCGGCAGCGCCCCCGCGGTGGCCTCGCCCGGCGTCGTGACCGTGGACGTGGTCGCCGGGCCGGCCGTGGCTGCCGCGGCAGCGATGTTGGAGCGCAGATCCCCGACCGTCCTGACGCCCGAGAACAGGCCGGGGTTGGCCCGCTGCACGTCCGGCGCGATCCCGGCCTCGCCGATCGGCGTGTCGCCGGGCAGGCTGACGGCCGCATAGGCGGCCTCGGGCCCGAGCGTGTGGACCGCGTAGGCGTTGGTCGGGCTGGCCTCGTAGCCGCCGGCGTTCAGCGTCGAGGCTTCGTCCGCCGTGCCGGCGTAGGCCGAGGGCGCCGACACGGTCTGCGTCGTCGGGCTCGCGACGCCGGACGTATAGGTCGAGGGCGGCGAGATCCCGACGCCGGTCGCGGGCGCCGCGGTGTCGGTCGTGTCCATGCCGGACGCCGCGCCCGGGGAGAAGTTGGCGAAGCTCGGCGAGGCGGCCTGCGCGACGGAAGCGGGGAGGCCGCCCGCGGTCGCGCCCGAGAACTTGCTATCGAGCTTGGCCTGCAACTGCCCGACCGTCGCGACGCCGCCATAGATCGAGGGGTTGGCCCGCTGGACGGCGGCCGAGATCCCGGCGTCGGCCAGCGAGGCATTCGGCCCTGCGCTGATCGCGCGGATGGCGCCCGTGATGCCGAGGTTCCAGCCCGCATAGGTGTTGCCGGGCGTCGGGTCGATGCCGTGCGCCTGCAATGCCGACTGAATGTCGCCCCAGTGCGCCTGGGTCACGGCGGCGTACTGCGGTTCCCTGGCGTTGAACATGCTCAACCCGGTCCCGATCCCGAGCTCCGGGTGGTTGGCGACCGTGTCGCTCAACGTCGGCTGATCGAACTGGGCTGGCCCGTAATGGGCGGGATTGTTGGGGTCGGGCTGGCCGTTCAGCACGCCGCCCTCGATCTGATGAAGGCTGGCGAACACGGAGCCCGTCGGCAGGCCGGGCACGGTCGATGGCGTCGGCGCTGCGGCCTCCGTCGGCCCGGCCACCGTCCCGCTCGGCGTAGCCTGCTGCGCGTGGTAAGCCACGATCAGGTCGCGGTCGGCCGGCGTTCCCGTCCCGTTGATGAGGCGCTGCTGCGCGCCGAACACTTGGCTATCCGTGATGGTCGGGCTGGCCGACGGCGTTCCGAAGGACGTATTGTAGCTCTGAACCTGGGCCAGCCCCGACCCGTCGAAGTCGGCGCCGAACGTGCCGACGCCTGCGTCTCGGCTCAGTTCCGTGCCTCGGTATTGGTGCTGCGCCTGGGTCGCGTCGGGTCCGCGCATCGCCGGTTGCGAGCCGAAAAGGTTAGGGGTGGGCGTTCCGTCCGCCATCATCGCGGCGCTCGGGCTCAGGTTGCCGTGGATCGTCAGTGCGCTCGTGCCGTCGACCGCGACCGGATCGCCGTCGGCGTTGAGGCCGGTCGGGCTGGGGGCACTCGGCTGGCCCACGGTGCCGGCCGCGTGCACGGCGCTGAAGCCGTCGCCGATGTCGCCGAACATGCTGCCGAGGCGCGCGGCCGTGCTGGTGTCGCTGGCTGGGGCGGGCGACGAGGTCGCGGCGGCGGACGGCGCTGGCATCTCGGCGACACCCGCGGGCGGAGCCGTACTGAGGCCGGCCGGGCTCCCGACGTAGCCCTCGGGGCCGTTGAGCGCGCCGTTGATCGCGGGCTGCATGCCGTAGCCGCCCGTGTAGCCGTCGGCGCCGAACGACGACGAGGTGACGTCGCCGCGCGCCGCGCTGTCGAAGCTCGAAACGCCGGGGGCCGAATTGAAGTTGTCGAAGCCGGGGGTCCTGCCGTCGGACAGGCCGGCCGCGGGCGCCGCATGGGCCTGGATCGCGGCCTGGATCGGCCCCGCGAAGCCCGGGTCCATGCCGTTCACGCCCATCGCCGAGAACATCGCGCCGGAGGGCGACAGGTCCGCCGCGCCGGCCGGGTTCGACATCGCCACGCTCGACGGCACGGACGACGCCGCCAACGCCGCCTGTACGCTCGACGGCAGGCCGCTCGGCGCCCCGAAGGTGCTCTCGACGTTGGCCATCGAGCCGAAGGGCGCGCTCGGCGCCGGCCCGAAGCTCGCGAAGGCCTGGGCGGTCGTGGGCGTGGATCCCGCACTGGTGGTGCCATCCTCGCCCGGGTCGCCGCCCGACGCGGCCTCGCTCGACGCCGACTGCGCCGCGGTCTGGCCGCTCAGGGACGAGGCCGAGCCGAGGCCGCCCGACAGGCCGGCCGGGTTCGATTTGGCTGCTGGCGTCGCGCCGAACGACCCGAAGCCGCCCGTCTCCGCCCCGCTGGTCGAGAAGCCGCCCGCCGCGGGCGCCCCGAACGACCCGCCGATGCTGCCGACGTCGCCCGAGGTGGCGCTTCCACCCCCGACGGCCCCGCCGAAGCCGCCATCGGATCCGCCATCGGAGTTCGACCCCGAGGAGGCGCTCCCGTAGCTGCCGGACGACGACGAGCCGCCCGCCGTGCTGCCGTAGCCGCCGCTCGTGCTGGCGTCGCTGTGGCCGCCGAAGCCGCCCGAGGACGAGGACGAGGACGACACGGAGTTGCTCCCGCCGTAGCCGTCGCTCCCGCCGCTCATCCCGCCGAAGCCGCCGACGCCCCCCGAACTGCCGGAGGACGTGGACGAGGTGCTGCTCGACCCGCCGTAGCCATCCGAGCCATCGCTGTTGCCCCCGAACCCGCCGACGCCGCCGTATCCCCTGGATGACGACGAGGACGAGGACGACCCATAGCCGCCGCACGAGCTCGACGAACCGCC
>CAXTFP010000026.1:0-13096 GCA_964243135.1 uncultured Lichenihabitans sp. | reverse complement strand
GATGCGCTTCGGGCGTAACGGTCGCCTCTACGCCATCAACCCGGAGGCGGGCTTCTTCGGCGTCGCGCCCGGCACGGGCGTCGCGACCAACCGCAACGCGGTCGACACCCTCTCCGCGAACGCGATCTACACCAACACCGCGCTCACTGCTGACGGGGACGTTTGGTGGGAGGGCCTGACAGACACGCCACCTAGCGACCTCATGGACTGGCGGGGGGAACGCTGGGATCCAGCCTCGGGCAGACCCGCCGCGCACCCGAACGCCCGCTTCACGGTCCCCGCCGAGCAATGCCCGGTGATCGCGGACGAATGGGACGATCCGGCCGGTGTGCCGATCTCCGCGATCCTGTTCGGCGGCCGCCGCGCCTCGGCCGTGCCGCTCGTCACGGAGGCGTTCGACTGGAGGCACGGCGTCTACCTCGCGGCGAACATGGCTTCCGAAGGGACGGCGGCCGCCGAGAACGCCGTCGGTGCGCTCAGGCGCGACCCGTTCGCGATGCTTCCCTTCTGCGGCTACGACATGGCGGACTACCTGTCCCACTGGCTGCGCATGGGCGCGGCGGCGTCCTCCGATCCGGGACAGCTGCCGCGGATCTACATGGTCAACTGGTTCCGTAAGGATGCGGAGGGCCGCTTCGCGTGGCCGGGCTTCGGTGACAACGCCCGTGTGCTCAAGTGGATCGTGGAGCGGGTGGAAGGCGAGGTCGGTGCGGTCGAGAGCCCCATCGGCCGGCTGCCCAGGGCCGACGACCTGGACCTCGTCGACCTAGACCTCGCCCGCGGAGCGCTCGACCTCCTGCTGACCGTCGACGAGGACGTCTGGCGGGCGGAGGCGCGGCTGAACGCGGAGGATCTAGAAAAGCTCGGTGATCGCGTCCCGCCGGGACTCTGGGACGAGCAGGCGGAGCTGGAGGCGCGGCTCGATCAGATCGCAGGCTAGTGGTTTCGCAGGCCTGCGAGAACCCGAACGGGACCGCCCGACCAGACCCACCGGCCGCAGCTTTCCACACCTCGCCGAGGACCGGCTCCGTTCTGGCGCTCGCCGGGGCTGTCTTCGCGGCGGCGGCGTCGACGAGATGCCTGGACGTCGCGCTGCCGGTCGTGGCGAGCGACTTCGGCTGCACCCTCGGATCAGCCGGTGCAGCGGTGTCCGCCTACGCCGTCGGGTTCGGCGTCTTCCAGCTAGTGCACGGGCCGCTGGGCGATCGGGTGGGCGCCTACCGGGTGGTCACGGCGGCGGCCTTCCTGTCGGCACTGCTCGCTGGGGCCTGCGGCCTCGCTCCGTCGCTACCCGCGCTGGCGGCGCTGCGCTTCGGAGCCGGCTCGATCGCCGCTGCCATCGGGCCGCTCTCGCTCGCGTGGCTCAGCGGATCCTACTCGCCGGCCGACAGGTCCCTGACGCTTGCGCGCATGACAGGCGTGGCGATACTCGGAACCGCGGCGGGCCAGGCGGGCGGAGGGATCATCAGCGGTGCCATCGGCTGGCCCTCATTGTTCGCCGTTCTGGCGCTGCTCTTCGCTGCGTCAGCCGCCGCGCTCACGTGGTTCGGCGAGTGGCGGCCGGGCGGAACGATGCGGAGTCGCCCCGGCGCTTGGGCCGGCGGCCGCGCTGCGAACCCACTATTGCTGGTCAAGCGGCCTTCCGTGGCTCGCGTCCTCGTAGCCGTTTCGATCGAAGGAGCGGCCATCTACCTCAGTCTTAGCTACGCGGGCGGCATCCTCCACGAGCGACTGGGGGTGGGCCCAACGCGCGCTGGACTGCTCTGCGCCGCCTACGGTCTGGGCGGGGTGGCGGTAGTCGCCCTCGCGTACCCGTTACTGCGCCGAACGCGCGCATCAGCCCGGGCGGCCTGCGGCGCCGCGACGCTCGGCGTCGGCCTCCTCGCCCTGGGCTTCTGCTCGACGCAGGTCGGTGCGACCGCGGCGCTGTTTGCGTCCGGGATTGGCTTCCTACTCCTTCACAACGTGCTCCAGGTGCTGGCCGCCGAAATGGCGCCGGACGCCGTGGGTTCCGCCCTCTCCCTGTTCGCTGCTTCGACGGTGCTGTCCCAGGCACTCGGCGCCGCGGCGGGCGGCTACCTGTTCGATCACTTGGGGGCGCGGGTCGTCTGTTCCATCTCCGCCGTCGGGGTGTTCGCCTTGGGCTTCCTGCTGTCGACCGCGCGGAGCGGAGCGTTCTTCAAGGCCCCGGGCGCTTCCGCCACTTAAGCTCAACAGCGTCACTCGCGCCTCGGGCAGTCTTGCGGGGGAAATGCTTCTTGATCTCCTCTACGGCCCGCGATGCGATCTAGGACCCCGGCTGATCGCACCCGATGGGGCGATCCCATCCGATCCCTCACTCGCGTCTGTGCACGATGAGACCTGCCGAGTTCAGTAGGGACGAGGCGTCGATCGGGTCAGTACTCCCCGCTGGGCCGAACGCGGAAGTCTGCGCACCAGCGGCGGGGCCCGGGGTGGACGCCACCCGTACCGGAGTTCGGCGACGCCGACCTGACCGCCGAGACCATCATCCGAGCCTGCCAGGCGCTGCGCCTGAGCCTGCGCGAGGTCGCCCCTTTTCTGGCGGACTTCAGAAACGGCCGTTTGACGACGATGGCATGGGCGCCTACCTGCGGAACCGGGGCGAACGATTGCGTCGCAAGGCCGCCGAGCTCGACAGCCTACTGCGCTTTCTGGACGCCAAGATTTGATGGGTGGAGCGAGACAGGACCGGCGTGATGCCCGGCGTCGAGAATTTCGCGCCATCGTCTGACGAACGACGCAGAACGGGGTCAATGCCGCCACCCTCGGCTAGACACCCGGGTCGCATCCGCACGCCGCCCGAGCTATGGTCCGGCCAGCCGGCAAGCCGGTCAGGGGGTGGCGCGGTTGGCCCGGAGATGACGCTCGAACTCCTCGTCGGTGATGGTGTCGCGGGCGATCAGTACGCTGCACGGAACGCCATCGATAATGTAGGCGCCGTTCGCGCCCGACCACCACCGGTCGAGGAAAGACCGGCGACGATGTCCGAGGACGATGAGGTCGATGTGCCTCTGTCGGACGCAGCGGGTGATCAGCTGGGCCGGCTCGCCGCGCAGCAGCTCGCCGGTAGCGGCGACGCCGAGTTGCCGGAGGCGGCCGAGTCCGAGGTCGAGCAGTTCCTGCCCGCGCGTCGGGATCCGCGCCATCCCGTACCCCTCCGCGATGCGTGTTCCGGGCGTCTCGTGATCGATGACCAGCAGGTGGGCGCTGGCGCCGAAACTCTGTGCGATCAGCGCGCCCTCCCTCAGGGCGACCAACGTCTCTCGTGTCCCGTCACTTGCGAGAAGCAGCTTCTTGTACAAGGCATTCACTCCTGCGCGGCGTTGGCCTGCTCACGCCATGTCGACCCTCGCGTCATGCAGGCCTCTCCAGCGCCCGATCCACCGCCATGCTGACTTCGTCCACGCGCCCCATGCCGTCCACGCCCACAATGAGGCCGCGACTTTCGTAGTAGGGCAGTATTGGGACCGTCTTTTCGCGATACTCGGCCATTCGAACGCGCACGGTTTGCTCCGTGTCGTCGAGGCGCCGCCTGAACTTCGTTGATCCGCAATCATCGCAGATCCCCTCGATGCATGGGCGTTTGAAGTGCTCGTGGTAGTTGGCGGCGCAGAGGTCGCATGCGAATCTCCCCACGACACGATCCACGAGCGCCTGCTCGTCGGCGCGGAGTTCGATGACCCGGTGCAACCGCCGGCCTCGGCTTTCGAGCAGGGCGTCGAGCGCCTCCGCCTGCGCGATCGTGCGAGGATAGCCGTCGAAGATCAATCCGTTCTCGCTTCGCACTGCGTCGAGCCGCTCGCAGATCAACGCCGATACGATCTGATCGGAGACGAGATCACCCGCATCCATGATCGCCTGGACTTGTAGACCGAGCGTCGATACTTCGCCCACCGCCGTGCGGAGCATGTCGCCCGTCGAGAGCTGGACCAACCTTCGTTCGGACACGAGGCGGTCCGCCTGCGTGCCTTTGCCCGCGCCCGGGGGCCCGAGCAGGACGATGTTGAGCGAGGCGGCCTCGGCGCGCATCCGCCTAGCGACCGGCTCCATCGATCGTGAGTGTGGCACGCACCTGCCGGATCTCCGCGAACATGGCGGCCAGCCCCGCCAGCGCGATCTCGATCGTGGCCCCATCCTCGAAGCGGCCTCCGACGATCTTGGCACCCACACCGCCGACGACGATCTCGGGCGTCGCGACAGGGCGGGCAAGCGCCGAGACCAGCGTCTCCCGGATCTGGTACTGGGCACGGACGCCGCCCGTGAAGGCCGGGGACGAGGTCACGATCAGCACCGGCTTGCCTCTGAGCGGCGACCCGTTGTGCGGTCGTGATACCCAGTCGAACGCGTTCTTCAACGTCCCCGGGATGCCGTGGTTGTACTCCGGCGAGGAGACGACGAGGCCATCAGCCCGATCGATCTGGGCGCGGAACGTCTCGACCGCCTCGGGCAACGGATCGATGTAGAGGTCCTGATTGAAGTGCGGCAGGGCGCCGATGTCGGCGAACTCGAAAGTAGAGCTCGCCGACGAGGCCGAGGCGATGGCGTCCAGAACGGCTCTCGAATGCGCCTGCGCGCGCAGGCTCCCCGATATACCCAGCAGCTTGTAAGCCTCTCCGGCTGGGGTGATAGCGGATGCGGCCATGTCGACCTTCACTGGCCGGTCGTCCGGCGTGCGATGAGGTTGGTCGCTTTGCCGATCCCCTCGATCTCGATCTCGACCTCGTCCCCCTCGCGCATCCAGACCGGAGGCTTGCGCGCGTGACCGACGCCGGAGGGGGTGCCCGTGGCGATGACGTCGCCCGGCTCGAGAGTCATCGTCTCGGAGATGGTCGCGATCAGCGTCGGCACGTCGAAGATGAGGTCGGCGGTGTTGCTGTCCTGCATCGTCCGACCATTCAGGCGCGAGGTGATACGCAACCCCGATGCGCCGGCCGGCAGCTCGTCCGGCGTGACGAGGTCGGCGCCGAAGGCGCCGGTCTGGTCGAAGTTCTTACCCGACGTCCACTGGCTAGTCCGGCGCTGATAGTCGCGGATCGATCCGTCGTTGAAGCAGCAATAGCCGGCGACATAGTCGAGTGGGTTGCCGCGCACGTTTGTCGCCGTCCTGCCGATCACGACGCCTAGCTCGGCCTCGTAGTCGAGCTGCTCAGAGCATTCGGGAAGGATGATCGGCTGCTCGGGGCCGACGAGCGAGGTCGTCACGCGGAGGAACAGAGTGGGATAGTCCGGGATGGCGAAGCCGCCCTCCTCCGCGTGGGCGCGGTAGTTGAGGCCGATGCAGATGACCTTTCCCGGAGCGGGCACGGGGGAAAGCAGGTCGACGTCCGCCAAGGCCACGTCGCCGTCCGCCGGATGAGCCACCGGTTCCATCGCCAGCTCCACCGCGGAGCGGGCTGACGGTCGGAGGCGGATGCGGTCGCCGGCACGGACGCCGTGCTGGATGCGTCCGTCATGTGAGAAGGTCACGATGTGCATCGGGGAATTCCAACGGTTGGGCCCTGGTCAGGCAAAGGTGGTAGCGCCCTCGGCGAACTCGGCGAAGTCGGTGTGGTCGTTCCACCAGCGGTCGGGCGGCGCAACCCAACCGCCGATCTTGAAGGCGGGCACTTCCCACCTGAGCGGTTCGTCCTCGATGTCGATCGTATGGTAGTGGCTCGGAAAGAGCTCGACGCGGTGCCCGTCCGGATCCCGGAGGTAGAGGAAACGGGCGAGACCGGGACTGAAGTGGCGGGCGGGTCCGAACTCGATCTGGTCCTCCATGTCGCGACCGACAAGCAGATCGCAGACGTGCATCAGGTAGCTCGTCTCGGGCACCTGCATCGCGAAGTGGTGCAAGCGCGGACCTTCGCGGTTGGCGAAGACGATGTCGTGCGGATTGCCCTTGCGCTGGAGGAAGATCATCTCGAGCGTATCGTTCGCCACGACGTATTCCGAAAGGCGGAAGCCCATCCCGTTGTAGAAGTCGAGGCTCTCGCGGACCTTCGGCGTCACGATCTGGGTATGGTCCAGGCGCAGGGCGCACGCGCCCTTGTAGCGGGATGCGTCGGCGAAGAGGCGCGGACGAGTGTCCATGGTCGCGCAGAACTCCAGCGGCGTGCCGGCGGGGTCGGTCGTGTGGAGGGTGCGGCCTTGGAATTCGATCTCGACCCACCGCGCCGGGAAGCCGGCGTTCTCGAAGTGCGCCTTGAGGAGGTCGAGATCGTCCTCCGTCAGCACCCGCAGGCCGACGCGCTCGGCGGCGGGGCTGCCTTTCTTCAGCACCACGCTGTGATGGCAAGCCTCCTCGAGCCCGCGCAGCCACAGAGTGTCGGAGTCCTCGTCGCTGACAACCATGCCGAGCATGTCGCAGTAGAAGTCCCGGCTGGCCTCCAAGTCCCGGACCCGCGAAACCACGTGGCTCGCTCTGGTGATGTTGAAGGCCGGCCTGTAGACCGGGGTCGGGAGCTGCATGATCGATCTCCAACAGGCCGGGCTCGGCTAGGGCCGGGCGGCGACGAACGTTTCCCCGTGCAGGGCGCGAAGCTCCGCCTTCTGGACCTTGCCCATGGCGTTGCGAGGGAGCTCGTCGACCACGACGATCCGCTTCGGCCGCTTGAAGGCGGCCAGCTGCGACGCGAGCGCCGACGAGATCGAATCCGGCAGGGGGTCGCAGCCCGGTTCCCGCGCCACCACCGCCACCACTCCTTCGCCGAAGTCGGGGTGCGGCACGCCGATCACGGCGCTTTCGAGCACTCCGTCGAGCGCGTCGAGCGCGAGCTCGATCTCCTTCGGGTATACGTTGTAGCCGCCCGAGATGATCAGGTCCTTGGCCCGCCCGACGATGCGGACGACCCCCTGCGCGTCCTCGGTCGCGACGTCCCCGGTGATGAACCAGCCATCGGCGGTGTGGTCCTCGGCCGTCTTCTCCGGATTCCGCCAGTAGCCCGCGAACAGGTTCGGCCCCTTGATCTCGAGCACGCCCGGCTCGCCTGCGGGGGCGCGGCCGCCATCGCCGACGACCCTCACCGATACCCCGGGGAGAGGCGGCCCCACGCTTCCGGCGATCCTCGGCCCGTCGTAGGGGTTCGAGGTGATCATGAGCGCCTCGGTCATCCCGTAGCGCTCGAGGATGGTGTGGCCCGTGCGCTCCCGCCATTCCTCGAAGGTCGCGTCGAGCAGCGGGGCGGAGCCGCTCACGAAGAGCCGCACGTGCCCGCAGAGGCCGGCGTCGAGCGAGCTCTCGGCGAGCAGCCGGGTGTAGAAGGTCGGGACCCCCATGAAGACGGTCGCTGAGGGCAGGTCCCTCAGGACCGCCTCCGCGTCGAAGCGCTCGTGGAAGATGATCGGCGAGGCGCCGAGCAGCGCGCAGTGGAGGGCGACGAACAGTCCGTGCGCGTGGAATATGGGCAGCGCGTGCAGCAGCACGTCGTCGTCCCGCCAGCGCCACGCCTCCGCGAGCACCTCCACGTTCGAGGCGAGGTTGCCATGCGTCAGCACCGCGCCCTTCGACCGCCCCGTCGTGCCCGACGTGTAGAGGATCGCGGCGGGATCGCCTGACGTCGCCCCGACGGCGGCCAGCCGCTCGGACGTGGACGCCCATGGCGCGTCGCCTAGCTCGCCCGCGAGCACGGCCCGACGACCCGCGAAGGCGACCCGCTCCGCCGGGAGTCCGGGACTGGCGACCAGCAGGGAGGGCTCGGCGTCGGAGAGGAAGTAGGCGAGCTCGCCCTCTTGGTATGCCGTGTTCAGCGGGATGAACACCACTCCCGCCCTGAGACAGGCGAGGTAGAGGATGACCGCGGCCGGGGACTTGTGCACCTGGACCAGCGCGCGGTCGCCCGGTCCGGCGCCCTGCGCGAGCAGCCACGCGGCGGCACGGCCGGTCTGGTCCAGCATCTCCCCGTAGGTCAGGAGGGGCGCGCCCTCGCGCACGAGGAAGGGCCGGTCGGCGTTGGACGCGGCCGCGCGCTCGAACAGCGCGAAGACGCTCCCGTCGGGCTGCTCGCCCAGGCCTTGCGCTTCGATGTCGCTCATGACGCGGACCCTCCCGAGATCTGGATGGCGACTCGGCTTGCCTGGATCGGCGCCACGTGTTCGCGGATGAGGTCGCCGTGCCGCGGATCGGACTGGTAGGCGTCCCAGCCCGACCGGTCGGGGAAGGACGCCACCAGCGCGTAGTCGCCGTTGCCGCCGCGAAAGCGCAGATCCGGCCCGTGCTCGATGGTGGCGAGTCCGATCATGCCCGCGGCCATCCGGTCGAGCGCGTCGCCGAGCGCCTCGACCTGGGCCGACGAGGTCCCGGGTTTCCAAGAGAAGATGACGATGTGCGAAACCATTTCCGGCCCACTCCCCTCCCCGCCGCCGCGCCCGGATCGCTTCCGGGCGACCGCGTGGCGAGCCCCGACGATCCTATTCCGACGATCGGACGCTCGTCCTTGAAATGAGAGCTATCTCATTATGAGGAGACCGTCAACAAGTTGCCGGCGTGACGCGGTTTGGCTACGCTGCGGACATGAAGGGTCGATCACCCAGGCCGGTGGCCAACAGCGCCAAGCGGGAGCGGACCCGCGCGCGGCTCACGGAGGCGGCCCTGCGCCTCATGTCGGAGCGTGGCATCAACGCCACGTCCGCGAGCGAGATCGCGGCGGAGGCGGAACTCGCCAATGGCACCTTCTACCTCTACTTCCGCGACAAGGCGGAGATCGTCGCGGCCGTTTGCCAGGCGGTCACGCGCGCGATGCACGACGAGATGAGCGGCACGCGCCTGTCGCTCGACGATGGTGCGTCCAGGGTCGCCTTCGGAACCCAGCAGTTCATCGAGATCGCGGCCGCGGAACCGCTCTGGGGAAGGCTGCTCGTCTCCGCGTTCAGCGAGTTCGAGGCGATCAAGGAGGACGTCGCGCACTACATGCGGCTGGACGTCGCGCTGGGCATCGAGCAGGGCCGGTTCAGCGAGCCGCTCGACGAGTTCGTCATCGACGCCCACCTGGCGATCCTCCGGGCCGGGGTGAGCGCGCGGCTCGCCGGCGGCGGACCCGACGTCGCCTCCCGTGCGGCCGAGTATCAGCTGCGGATCCTGGGCATGAACGCGGACGAGAGTCGCGAGGTGCGTCGCGCCAACGAGCGGAAGGCGGGCTCTTGCGAGGACTGAGGCGACGACCGTCGCCCCGCCGGGGCCCAGCGCGCGAGCCCGGGCGGGTCGCGGGGCGGAGGACGGGGCTCTAGCGTCCGCGAATCTCGGGATCACTGGCGCGGACGGCACCGGTCCCTCCCATCCGACGGGTGGCCGGCGGCGTTCAGGCTGCCGCCCGGGGCGGCGGCCCGCCGCCGGCCGCGCTCTCCCGCCTCACGAAGTCCTCGAAGGTGGTCGGGGGACGACGGAGCAGCCAGGCGAGCACGTTGGGGTTGCCGACGAAGTCGTGCCGGCTGTACCGCGCCTCGATCGCCCGGCTCATCCGGAGCTGGTGCTCCAGCAGCTCGGGTGGGCTGTCCCGGAATCGCGCGCGGACGAAAGCCTCCAGGTCCATCCGCTCGACCCGGATCTCGCGGCCGAGGACGCTCGTCAGCGCCCGGCCGATGTCGTGCGCCGTGAACCGGCCGGGGCCGACGAGCTCGTATGTGGCGGCGGCGTGCCGCTCGCGATCGCCGAGCACCTGGACCGCGACGTCGGTCACGTCCTCAAGGTCGACCATAGACTGGTGGCGGTCCAGGTCCCAGGACAGGCGGAAGACCCCGTCCTCGAACACCGACCGGAGGCGATGCGCCAGCATGTAGTTGGCCGGCTGGAGGATCGTGAACTCCAGGCCGGACGACAGCAGATGCTCCTCGACATCTCGCTTGATCTCGTGCTGGATCAGGTCCGTCGTGATGGCGTGGAGCACCGAGCTGAAGACGAAGTACGCCACCCCCGCCCGACGCGCCGCGTCGACGATGGCGAAGCCCATTCCGCGTTCCGCTGGATGGAGTGTCGGACCTATGTGGTAAATGGCTTCGATCCCGCGGACCGCGGCGTCGATCAGATCGGGATCGGCGAGGTCGCCGACCAGGACCTCCTCGACGCCCATGTCCCGGAGTCGGCGAGCCGACCCCTCGGTTCGGACGCAGGCGCGCAGGCTGTGGCCGGCTCCGAGCAGCTTCGGCATCAGCAGACGTCCCTGGTTGCCGTTGGCCGAGGTGATCAGGATCATGGGCTGCACTCCGAGGGTCAGACGATGGCCGGAAGGGGCCGCTCTTGACGGGACGTCCCGACCGGAAGGTTGCCGCCGACGAGCGTCCGCAGGTTGCGGGACCGACTGCCGGTCGTTAAGGTCATCTGGAGACCAAGTCTATCTGCGATTGGCGCGGGTCGGCGTGTGGGCGGGCGCGGGGACTGCCGGGCGCTGACGTCCGACCGTCAGCTTAGCGCGCGCGCGACGGGCGTGGCGGCCGAGGGGCGGGACGGGGTCCGAGTTGAGAAATCGGAGGATGAGGATTGCACGTGGCTGATCAGATCGAGATTTTCGTTCCCGCCGACCGCGACGACAAGGACCGGCAGGGCCTCTTCAGCGGCTTCTCGCCCGGCACGCGAACCCTCCCGGCGGGCTTCCGGGTCGCACCTATCTACAGCCCGCTGCCCGTGGACATCGTCTTTGACAAGGACGTCGCCGTCACGCTTCGCGACAGGACGACGATCTACGTGGACGTGTTCCGGCCCGCCGGATCGGAGAAGGTGCCGGCCATCGTGGCCTGGAGCCCCTACGGGAAGAGCCGGGGCAACGCGAAGCAGTACGTCGAGCTCTTCGGCCTGCTCGGGATGGACACCGCGACACTGTCGGGGCTCCACAAGTTCGAGGGACCCGACCCCGCCTACTGGTGCGCGCAGGGCTATGCCGTCTGCAATCCCGATCCGCGCGGCTCCTACAACTCCGACGGAGACATCCGCGTCTGGAGCCGCGCAGAGGGCGAGGACTACCACGACCTCATCGAGTGGCTCGGCGTCCAGGACTGGTGCACCGGCAGGGTGGGGCTGACCGGCAACTCCTACCTCGCGATCTCGCAGTGGTTCGCGGCCGCGGAACGGCCGCCGCACCTCGCGGCGATCGCGCCGTGGGAGGGCATGAGCGACATCTACCGCGACCTGGTCGTACGGGGCGGCATCCCCGACTACGGGTTCGCGCGGCGGCTGGCGAGCGCGTTCGTCGGCGGCAACGGCCGCGAGGACCTCGTCGCCGAGGCGGAGGCGCACCCCTTGGCCGACGACCTCTGGCGGTCGAAGACCCCGGCTTTCGAGAGGATCGAAGTCCCGGCATACGTCGTCGCGAGCTACTCCAACTCGATCCACACGCCGGGCACGTTCCGGGGTTGGCGGCGGATTGCCTCGGCGGAGAAGTGGCTGCGGATCCACGGGACGATGGAGTGGCCGGACTATTACGAGGAAGCGCACGTGGAGGATCTCCGCCGCTTCTTCGACTGCTTCCTCAAGGATGCCGACAACGGCTGGAGGGACACGCCGCGCGTGCGCTACGCGCTCCTGGACCTCGAGGGCGGCGACCGCGCCGACCAGACCTCGGACCGCTTCCCGCCGGAGCATCACGCCGAGACGAGGCTCTATCTCGATGCTGGGGCCGGCACGATGTCGGAGGAGCCGCCCTCGACCGCCGGCGCCGCGAGCTACCAGATCGACGCGGACTCGGGGAGCACGGCGTTCCTGCTGCGCGTCGAAGCCGAGACGGAGTTCGTGGGCTATCCCAAGGCGACCCTGTGGGTCGAGGCGCAGGGCCATGACGACATGGACCTGTTCGTCTTCCTGCAGAAGCTCGACGCGCGGGGCGAGCAGCTCGAGCAGTTCACGATTCCCAACCACGGGCCGCAGGTCCAGGCGGTCACCCGAAACGGCGCGGCGATCCTCAAGTACAAGGGCTCCAACGGCCGGCTTCGCGCCTCGATGCGCCGGCTCGACGACGAGCTCTCGACGGACGGCGTTCCGGCCCACGGCTTCGATCGCGTGGAGAAGCTATCGCCCGGCGAGGTAGTCCGTCTGGACATCGACATGTTCCCCGTCGGCCTCCTGCTCCGGCCCGGTGAGCAGCTTCGCCTCGTCGTCAGCGGCACCAACCTGGTCGGCGGCGCGATGCCTGGAACCGAGGACGTGGAGCCGGAAAATCGCGGCCGCCACGTCGTGCACACCGGCGGTGAGCGCGCGTCCTGCCTCCAGGTCGCCTCGAGGGCGGCGCCGCGGGCATGACCGTCTCGGCAGCGACGTGCGGGCGCACCGGCCGCCCGCCGCTGTCGACCCCCGAGGAGATCATCGACGACGCGAGGAACGGGCGGATGTTCATCCTCGTCGACGACGAGGACCGCGAGAACGAGGGCGACTTGGTCATCCCGGCGCAGATGGCGACGCCCGACGCCGTTAACTTTATGGCGACGTATGGGCGAGGGCTGATCTGCCTCGCGCTCACGAAATCCCGCGTCGAGCAGCTCGGACTGGACCTCATGAGCCGGGCCAACGGCACGCGGCACGAGACCGCCTTCACGGTCTCGATCGAGGCCAGGGACGGCGTGACGACAGGCATTTCGGCCGCCGACCGCGCCCGGACCGTCGCGGTCGCGATCGACGCCGCCAAGGGAAGTGAGCACATCGTCTCCCCCGGCCACGTCTTCCCGCTCGTCGCGAGGCCGGGTGGCGTCCTGGTGCGCGCCGGACACACCGAGGCGGCGGTGGACGTGGCACGCCTCGCCGGGCTCATCCCCGCCGGCCTCATCTGCGAGATCATGAACGACGACGGCTCGATGGCGCGACTCGACGCCCTCGTCTCGCTGGCCGAGCGGCACGGTCTACGGATCGGCACAATCCGCGACCTGATCGCCTACCGCCGCCGGCACGACCACGACGTGGTCAAGGTGTCGGAGACCTCGTTCGAGAGCGCATACGGCGGCGAGTGGCGGGCGGTCAGCTATCTGAACAGGGCGGTAGGCAACAAGACGGTGGCGCTGCTGAAGGGCGCGGTCGAGCCCGGCCGCCCGACCCTCGTCCGGATGCACCAGCTCGACTTCTTCCGCGACTGATGGTCCCCCGTTTCGGTGGACACCTTTGCTAAGCCCGCAAGGGCATGGA
>CAXTFP010000025.1:0-13167 GCA_964243135.1 uncultured Lichenihabitans sp. | reverse complement strand
GCGCTCGACGACGGGCGCGAGATCCGCGCCGACGGCGTGGCGCTGTGCCCCGGCCATCCGGCGCCCGTGCTGCCCTGCCCGGTGTCGGAGACGGCGCGGCAGCATCCCGGCTTCGTGCCGAACCCGTGGCGCGGCGACGCCTTCGCGCGCGTCGGCCCGGAGGACGCCGTGCTGCTGGTCGGCACGGGTCTCACCATGCTGGACAGCGTGGCCTCGCTGGAGCGGGCCGGCCACCGCGGCCCCGTGACGGCCGTGTCGCGCCGCGGCCTGCTGCCTCGCCCGCAGGGCGCCTTCCCGGACGGCTTCGACCCCTTCGCCGATGCCCCGATGCCGGGCAGCGCGCTCGACCTGCTGCGCACCCTGCGTGGGCGCCTGCGCGATCTCGCGCCCGAGGCGGGCTGGCAGGCGGTGGTGGACGCCTTCCGCTTCCGGCTGCGGCCGATGTGGGCCGGCCTGCCGCCCGCCGAGCAGCGGCGCGTCCTGCGCCGCCTGCTGCCGCTGTGGGAGGTGCATCGCTTCCGCGCCGCGCCGCAGCCCCACGCGCTCGTCGAGCGGGAGCGGGTAAGCGGCCGCCTCCGCGTCGAGCGGGCGGGCCTCGCGGGGCTGGACGCCGAGAGCGGGCGCCTCGTGGCTTCCCTGACCGGCCCCGACGGGGACGCGGCGCGGCGGAGCTTCGACGCCGTCGTGCTCTGCACTGGCCCCGCCAGCGCGCTCCGCACCGACCCGCTCGTCCGCGACCTCGTGGCCCGCGGCCTCGCCCGCCCCGACGCCGTCGGGCTCGGCCTCGCGGTCGATGCGGACAGCCGCCTGGCGAAGGGCTCGGCCGGCCACCACGAGGCGCTGTGGGCCTTCGGCCCCGTGACGCGGGGCAGCTTCGGCGAGATGACGGGCGAGCCCGACATCGTCCGGCACCTCGCCCGCGTGGCGCCGCTGGTGCTGGCTGCATCGGAGCGGGGCCGCGCGGGCCGGCCGGTCCGCGCCGTGGCCTGAGGCGGTCCGAGAGCCTGTTTGACTGCTGGGGCGAGTCTACGCCGCAGATGTTTCGGGGCGACGCCGCGACGGTCCGAAACAGCGCGGCCCTCCGGGTCGAGACGCGATGACCGCCCCCTGCGTCGAAGGTCTCGCCGATACCTCGGGTATCGGCATCGCCCTTCTCCTGTGGCTCGGCACATCGCGGCTCGACGTAGACCCGCTCCAGCAGTCAAACAGGCTCTCAGGTGCCGGTTCGCCGCGCCGCGCGGCGCCCTTCCAGACTCCGCGCGTTGAGGGCGGGCAGCGTGTCGGGCTCGGCCGCGATGCCTTCGGCGACCCGCACGGCCGCGGCGAGCGCCTCGTCGCTCATGTGCCGGATCGCCGGGCGCGCCACGGCCGCCGTCCAGGGGGAGCCCAGGGCGGCGTCGAGGCAGACCCGCATGAAGCAGTGATCGAGGTGGATGGGCCAGCCGTGCTCCGCCGCCAGGGCCGGCAGGATCCGCCGCGTCAGCCCGTACCACCGCTCGACCAGGGCGGCGCGGCCCTCCGCGCCCGCGGGGTCGCCCCTCACGCGACGCGCCTCAACCGGGATCCCGGCCGGCCGCGTTGCGGGCCATGAAGGTGCCGGCGTCGCCCGCCGCGGGATCGACGAAGACCACGTCGTCCGGCGCGCGCCGCGGCGTGTCGATGGCCAGGAACACGACGGGGTGCTCGTGGACTTCGGGCATGGCGTGCACCGTGTCGCGGTCGAACACCAGCGATTGTCCGGGCCCGAAGGGGGCCGCGGCCGAGAGATCGCCCATCCAGAGGACGCCCCGGCCCGGAAGCACGTAGAGGTCCTCGTCGCACTCTCGGCGGACGTGCGGCGGCATGGGCCGGTCGGCGTGGAACACCCGCGCGCTACCCGATGGCCGGTCCGTGATGTAGCGGTCGGCCAGGGACGTCGCGGCCGTCTCGGGCAGGGTGGCCGCGAGGGCCGCCACGTCGAACCGACCGCCGATCCCCCCCTCCTGACGCATGACCGTGCTCCCTCTGTCGCCGCAGGGGCGCCGGGCCGTTGTTAAAGCCCGCTTGAATAAGGCTGGGCCTTATTAAAGCGAAAGCCCGTTGGCTTTAATAAGCGGAAAGTTGCCGCCCTCAACGGGGGCACGGATTCCATCGCGACGCTCTGAACGGGGACTACCGCGCCCATCGTCACCGCGGACCCGCGAAGCCTTCGAGCACGATCTTGCCCCTGGCCCGTCCGCTCTCGACCAGCGCGTGGGCGCGTTTGAGGGTCGCGGCGTCGATCGTGCCGAAATGCTCGGCCAGCGTGGTCCTGATCTCGTCGGCGTCGACCAGGCGGGCCACCTCGTCCAGCAACGCGCCCTGCTCGGCCATGTCGGCGGTGGCGAAGATCGAGCGCGTGAACATCAGCTCCCAATGCACCGACACGCTCTTGCGCTTGAAGGGCACGATGTCGAGCGTCGCGGGATCGTCGATCAGCGCGAAGCGGCCCTGAGGAGAGATCAACTCGACGATCTCGGACAGGTGGTCGAGCGTGTTGGTGGTGGAGAACACGAAGGCGGGCGCGCCGAGGCCGAGCGCCGCCACCTGCGCGGCCAGCGGCCTCGTGTGGTCGACCACGTGATGGGCGCCGAGATCCCGCACCCAATCGCTCGTCTCGGGTCGCGACGCCGTGGCGATCACGGCGAGGCCGGTGAGCCGCCGGGCGAGCTGTACCGCGATGGAGCCGACGCCGCCCGCACCGCCGACGATGAGAATCGCGGGCGCGGCACCGGGGACGGGGCGGCGCACGTCGAGCCGGTCGAACAGGGTTTCCCAGGCCGTGATGGCCGTGAGCGGGAGGGCGGCGGCCTCGGCGAACCCGATCGAGCCGGGCTTACGGCCGACGATCCGCTCGTCGACGAGGTGAAACTCTGCATTTGTGCCAGGCCGCGTGAGGTCGCCGGCGTAGAACACCGCGTCGCCCGGCCCGAACAGGGTCGCGTTTGGGCCCACCTCGGCCACCGTCCCGGCGGCATCCCACCCCAGCACCTTGGCCTGCCCGGGTTCCGGCGCCACCCCGCGCCTCACCTTGGTGTCGACGGGGTTGACCGAGACGGCCTCGACCCTGACCAGCAGGTCGCGGCCGGACGGCACGGGGCGAGGCAGGTCGAGGTCGAGGAGGGCGTCGTCCTCCGTGATCGGACGGGGCTGGCGGTAACCGACGGCGCGCATGCTGGGCTCCTTGGGGCTGGCGTGATCGGGGTCGGAGATGCATAACGGCGTCGCGAGGCGCAAGAACGCACATTCAAAGCCCATAGTGTCGAAAAGGATACTGTCATGGCACGAACCCGGCATCGCAGGCTCGATTGCAGCCCCGGCTGCGCTGTGGAGGCCACGCTCGGCCTCATCGATGGCAAGTGGAAGGGTGTGGTGCTGTTCCACCTGCTCCACGGCACGCTGCGCTTCAACGAGATCCGCCGCCGCGTGCCGACCGTCACGCAGCGCATGCTGACCAACCAGTTGCGCGAGCTCGAAGCGGATGGCTTCATCAGCCGCGTCGTCTTCGCCGAGGTGCCGCCCAAGGTGGAATACAGCCTGACGGCCCGGGGCCGCAGCCTGGAACCGGTGATCGCGGCCCTCAAGGACTGGGGCGACACCCACGTCGACGCCGTGCGATCGGCCGACCCGGCGACCGCCGCAGCGTGACGCCGTGCCGTGGGTTGAGGGGATGTCGCGAGATCCGTTGTGCGAAGCTGTCCGCGACACGTTGAAGGTCGAGGTCGAGTGCGCATTGTTGCGATGTGACAGCACCGACACTGCCCAAAGATAGGCCTCAGGATGGACTCTTAGGGCACGCTCTCCGGGCGAAATGGTCGAGCTTTCGACATGCAGACAGAGCGACTCGCCGGGCGAGAGCACGCAGACACCATATGCGAAATATTCTGCATATCCAAAATGCATGGAGATCTGCCCGCGTCTTCGATCCCTTCAGGCCTAACCCGTCGACCGAAACGGCGTGAGGCGGCGCAGCCAGCCCGCGCTCCTGCGGTCCCGCTCGCGCGTCAGGGCCTGGGCATCCGCCACCGCCCGGGCGATCTCGTCGATCTCGTCCATCATGGCCAGCAGGGCGTTCTCGACCGTATCGATGCTGACGTAGACGTCGCCCGACACACGGGCCTCCGCGATGGTGCGGGCGATGTCCTCGAGGCGCCGCCGCACGCGGAGCGCGCTGAACATCTCATTGTCGACCATCGGTGGGCTTCTCCGTCACCCGAGGCGCCTGCGTGCCGGCCCGCCCATCCCGACGCGGGGACGCGAGGGTTCTCTTGATTCACGACAGCGGCGGGGTAGCGGCAGATTCAAGAATCCTGCCGCTCGGGCGCCCCCTCAGGCCGGGCCGACAGAGTTTTGCCCACGCGGCGGCCCTAGACGGCCGCCGCCACGTTCTCGATAGGGTGGTTCCGCGCGGCCGCGGCACGGTCGGCCGTCATGGGCTTCGGCTCGCGCCGGCTCGAGATCTATATCCCGCGGTGGAGACCGCCCGGCACCGGGCGCCGGATAGGGCCTATTTCACGTTGGCGTCGAAGACGGCGCGGCACTTCGGGTTGAGCTGGACGCGGTGGGCCGCCATGCACACCTTGATCTTGTCCTCGTCCGGGATGGCGTCGTTGCAGAGCCTGTTGACGTCGTCGTAGCAGGCCTGTTCGGCGCGCTGCCGCACCACGTCGGTGGTGATGGCGGCCGAGGCCATCGTCGGGATCGTCAGGGTCAGGAGGGCCGGGATGGCCGCGGCGGCCAGGACTCGGGTGAACCGCATGGATCGAATCTACCTCAGTTGGGGCTCGCACGCGGTCGATCGAGACGTCCCCGCCGGGTCCGAAGCGACCGTCCGCGGCGCGGGTCCGGGATCGGCGAATCGCATAGCCCGGTTCCGGGCGCGCGCAAAGCCCGGCCCGCCGCGGGACGCCGCCTCGCGACGGGAGGTGGAACGGTCCGTCGCCGGTCTCGGGCGCGGTGGCGCGTCGGCTGCGGCCGAACCGCGCCTTGCGCCGCGCGGGGTGCGGGCTTAATGCCCGGTCGATGCGGACGATCACCTACGCCATCGGCGACATCCACGGGCGCCTCGACCTTCTGGAACGCCTGCTCGACCACGTCGAGTCCGACGCGGCCGCGCAGGGCGCCGCCGCGAAGGTCGTGTTCACGGGCGACTACGTCGACCGCGGCCCCGCGTCCCACGGCGTCGTCGAGCGGGTCATGGCGGGCCCGCGGCGCGCCGTCGACCGCTTCGTGCCCCTGCGCGGCAACCACGACGATTTGTTCGTCACCGCGGTGACGCGCGGCGACGTGCTGCCCGCCTGGGCGTGGTTCCTATACACTCACACGGTGCTGAGCTACGGCCTCGCGCCCGGCACGTTGGCGGAGATCCGCGCCGGCGATCCGGCGGTGGACGACGGCGCGTTGCGCCGCCACGCGGCCTATCTCGCGGCGCTGCCGCTGTTCCACGACGACGGCACCCACTTCTTCGTCCACGCCGGCATCCGGCCGGGCGTGCCGCTCGACCGTCAGACCGATGAGGACCTGACGTGGATCCGCGAGGACTTCCTCGGCTTCGCGGGACGGCTGCCGCGCCGCATCGTCCATGGCCACACCATCATGGGCGACCGCCCCGTGGTGACCCGCAACCGCATCTCCATCGACACCGGCGCCTACCGCTCCGGCATCCTGACGGCGGCGGTGCTCGATCCGGCGCGGGGCGCGGGGGAGCCGACCTTTATCCAGGCCTTCGGCGAGCCGGACCGCAGCGCCATCGTGCGTGAGGCCATCCTGGCCGAGACGGTCGGCGGCCGCTCCGTCACGCCCGCCCTGCAGGGCGTGTTCGACGACTTCGTGGCGGGCCGGATCGACGCCGCGCGGATGGACGAGCTGATGGCCCGGCTCGCCGCCTCCGCGGCCTGATGGGCCGCGCGGTCGGTCCGGACCTCGGAGGACCCCGGTCGCCGCGATCCCTCGCGGGTGCGACGTCGCCCGACACTCCGGTGCGGCTCCCCGTCAAGAAAACCATAAGTCGAGGCCGTTATCGTCGCGACAACCCGCGCCGCGTGAGGCCCGCATGATGAGACTCTCCCGTCGGCGCGCCGCCGCGTCCCTCGCCGCCGCCCTCGCGTCCCTGCTGCCGGTCGCCGGAGGAGCCCGGGCGGACTGGGTCGCGTCCTGGTCGGCCGCTCCGGCGACGGTGTCGGGGCCGGTCGTCACCGGGCAGACCGTGCGCCAGTACCTCCGCCTGTCGCTCGGCGGCGCGCAGCTCCGGGTCCGCTTCTCGAACGAGACCGGCACCGACACGCTCGTGATCTCGGACGCCCATCTGGCGCTGCCGGGCTCGGCCCCGGGCGCGGTCGACCCCGCCTCGGACCGCCCGCTGACGTTCGGCGGCACGCCCTCCGTGACGGTGACGCGCGGTGCCCCCGTCCTGTCGGACCCGGTCGACCTGCCCGTCCCGGCCCTGTCCACCGTGGCGGTCACGGCCCTGTTCGCCACGGCGTCGCGCGTGCAGGCGGGCCACACCACCGGCGGGGAGACGGCCTACCTCCTGCCCGGCGACCATGGGAGCGACGCGGGTCTGGCGGGGGCCGCCACTGCGACCTCGCGTTACTATCTCAGCGGCGTCGACGTGAACACGCCGGGCGAGGCGCATGGGGCGGTGGGCACGCTGGGGGATTCGCTCACCGACGGCCTCAACTCCACGGTCGACCGCGACCGGCGCTGGACCGATCGCCTGGCCGAGCGCTTCGCCGGCCGGGTCGGCGGGCCGGTTCTCGCGGTGGTCAACGGCGGCATCACCGGCAACGCCGTCACCAACTGGGGCGCCAGCGGCGTGGTCGGGTCCAGCGCGCTGGGCCGCTTCGACCGCGACGTGCTGGGCCGGGCCGGGCTGCGCTGGCTCGTGATGTTCCAGGGCATCAACGACATCATCTACGCGTATTCGGGGCAGCCCGTGGCGAGCGACCTGATCGCCGGCTACCGGCAGGTCATCGCCCGCGCGCATGACCGGGGCGTCAAGGTCATCGGCGCCACGCTGACGCCCTTCGCCGGGGCGGGGGCGGGCTACTTCTCGGCCGATGGCGAGCGGTCGCGCAAGGCCGTGAACCTGTGGATCCGCACCTCGGGCGAGTTCGACGGGGTGGTGGACTTCGACGCCGTGCTGCGCGACCCCGCGCGGCCGATGTTCCTGCGCCCCGACTACGACTCCGGCGACCACCTCCACCCCAATGACGCCGGCTACCGCGCCCTGGGCGACAGCATTCCGCTCACCCTGTTCCGATAGCGGCCGGGGCGCGTTGACACCCGCCGCACCCCCGCGCCATCGTCGCGGCGGAGGTTCCCATGTCTGACGCGTCGCGGATCGAGGCCCTGGCCGGCGAGGTGGCCGAGTGGCGGCGGGAGATCCACCGCCACCCCGGCACGGGGTTCGATGTCGGCCCGACGGCCGCCCTCGTGGCTGACAAGCTGCGCGGCTTCGGCTTCGACGAGGTGGTGGAGGGCCTCGGCCGCACCGGTGTGGTGGGCGTGCTGCGGGGCGCGCGGGAGGGCGGCCGCGCGGTCGCCCTGCGGGCCGACATGGACGCCCTGCCGATCCACGAGCAGACCAACCTGGCCCACGCGTCGCGCCACGGGGGCCGCATGCACGCCTGCGGCCACGACGGCCACACGGCCATGCTGCTCGGCGCCGCCCGCCACCTGAGCGAGGCGCGCGACTTCGCCGGGACCGCGGTCTTCGTGTTCCAGCCGGCGGAGGAGACATCGGAGGGTGCCGAGGCTATGATCGCCGACGGCTTCTTCGAGCGCTTCGCGGTCGACGAGATCTACGGGCTCCACAGCCTGCCGGGCCTGCCGGTCGGGCATTTCGCGACCCGTCCCGGCGCCATCATGGCCTCAGTCGACCGGTTCGAGGTCGACGTCGAGGCGCGGGGCGCCCACGCGGCCATGCCGCACCAGGGCGTCGACGCCGTCTACGTGGCGAGCCAGATCGTGGTGGCGCTCCAGAGCATCGTGTCCCGCACCCTCGATCCCCTGGAGCCCGCCGTGGTGTCGGTCGGCGCCATCCGGGCCGGGGACGCCTTCAACGTCCTGCCGGATGCCGCGACCCTGAAGGGCACGGCGCGGGCGCTGTCGGCGGCGTCGCGCGACACGATCGAGCGGCGCCTGCGCGAGATCGCCGAGGGCGTGGCGCGGCTCAACGGCGCCGCGGTCCGGGTCCGCTACGACCGGATCTCGCCCGCCACGGTCAACCATCCCGATCAGGCGGGCGTCGCGGCCCGGACGGGCGGGGCCGTGGCCGGGGCGGGCGGCAGCGCGGCCGCCATGGCGCCGCTGATGATCGGCGAGGACTTTTCGCGCTTCCTGGAGCGCCGGCCGGGCGCCTTCGCGTTCATCGGCAACGGCGACACGGCGGGGCTGCACCACCCCGCCTACGACTTCGACGACCGCGCGATCCCGGCGGGGATCCGCTACTGGGTGGGGCTGGTGGGGGCGGGGTGAGCCGTGGGCAGGACCGGCCGCGGGCGACCGGAGCTCGTTCCGTCCGGCAGGGGCGGCGCGCCCGCGTCGAGACATCGCTCGGGCCCGCGCTCTGGCGGACGACGCGGAGCCAGCTTAGGACCTATCCCGGTAGGAGATCGGGTCGGTCCGGCGGTCCGTGTCCGCGCGGGGTGCGTCGGGCCCACCGCCCGATGCGGGGGCATCGCGCCTGCGGCCCCTCCTGCCCGGCCCGCAAAATCCCTCGCCGGCCCTCGATCGCCTCCTACCGAAATAGGTCCTGAGGATCACCCGCCGATCCCATGGTGGGCGACCTCGCTGCCACACACCGAAATCCAAGACATGCCCGCACCCGTCCAGATCGGGACTCCCGAGAGTGATGCGTCGGAGGTGGCCCCTTGATCGACCTGTTCATATCCCTCGCCATCTTGGCTGTCCTCTGCGGTGGATCGGTGCTCGGCCGCCTGTTGCTGCGGTTTCTTCCGCAAAGACATCGATCCGAAGAGACGATGGAATTCACCCGGGTCGCCTCTGGCCTCCTCGTGACCTTCACAGCCCTCGTTTTGAGCCTCCTGATCACCAATATCGACGCGCAATTCGCGAAGACCGAAGGTGATCTACGGGTCTATGGATCGACACTCATCAGGATCAGCTCGGAAATCCTGGACCTGCCCGTCGCCTCGAACGAGATACAGAAGGATCTGCGGCGGTACACGGCATCTGCCATCGCCAGCACATGGCCCGAGGAGGTCGCGCCGCCGGGAGATTACCCAAGGTCCGTCGGCGATGGAGCCGAGTTGGACTCGACTGCCCTGGGTGAAATGCTCCACGACGTCGAGAGGAGCATCAGAGCCATCGTTGCCGCCGATGATTCTGCATTCAGCGCGAAGAACATCTGCCTCAAGCACATGGATGCCCTGCTGGATCAAAGACTGGCTCTCATCAGCGAGGCTCACAGCACGATCACACGTCCATTCTTCTTCATGATGATCTTCTGGCTCTTCATCGTCTTCTTCAGTTTCGGCATGACGGCTCCACGCAGTGCCGTCTCGGTCGCCTTGATCGTCATCGTCGGCCTCTCGGTCTCCGGTGCGATATTCTCCATCATCGAACTCGACGGGCCTCTCGATGGGCTGATCAAGGTCTCGAGTGAACCGATGCGCCATGCCCTGAACCACATCGACACGTCCCTCGGAAGACCAGGGACGCAGGACGGCAGCGTCCGATGACGCTCCCGAAGCCGGTTCGCGCTCGCCGCGTCGTCAGGGCATCGCGCCGTCATGCCCCGAAGGATCACGCCTCGGCGGAGCGGACGAGAGGCCGACCTGGGTCTCGACCGTGCTTGGAGCCGTCAGGGGCTTCACCGTCATCGCGGGTGCGCCCTTCTCCGCGGCACGGCCCCACCTCGTGCTTCGGGAGCCGAAGAGCCGGATGGCGGACCCCATCGAGAGCATGGGGGTGGGCTCCGGGCCGGGAGTGGGATCGGGTGGGGTTCCCTGAGAGCTGACGACCCGACTCTGCCGGTGGGTGGGGCAGCTGCATGGGATCGCGGAGGTCCGCCGAGCGGGGACGGGGCTGCCGACACGACCCTGCGGCCCCTCCCAGCACAGGGTGACGGGTGAGGGATCACCCGTCGGCGTCACGGCGCGGCGGCGGCCCCGTGGCGCCGGGCATGGTCGTCGATCACCTGGGCGTAGAGGTCGAGCGTCTGCCGGGCGATCGCGTCCCAGCTGAAATGGGCCTCCACCCGCCGGCGCCCCGCCGCGCCGAAGCGCGTCCGCAGCGCCTCGTCCCCCGCTAGGTGGTTCACCGCGGCGGCGAGGCTCGCCGCGAAACCCGCCGTGTCGGCCGGGTCGAAGGTCCCGGGCGCCAGGCCCGGGTCGACGAGCAGCCCGGTCTCCCCGGGCACCACCACCTCGGGGATGCCGCCGACGCTCGTCGCCACCACGGCGGTGCCGCAGGCCATGGCCTCCAGGTTGATGATCCCGAAGGGCTCGTAGACCGAGGGGCAGCAGAAGACGGCCGCGTGGGTGTAGAGCTGGATGACGTCGGCGCGCGGCAGCATCTCGCGGATCCAGATCACGCCGGGGCGCCTGGCGGCCGCTTGGGCGACGCCCTCCGCCATCTCCCGGCCGATCTCGGGCGTGTCCGGCGCGCCGGCGCAGAGCACGATCTGCAGGGACGGGTCGATCTTCGGGATGGCATTGACGAGGTGGATGATGCCCTTCTGCCGCGTGATGCGGCCGACGAAGAGCAGGAACGGCCGGCCGGGGTCGATGCCGTGCCGCGTCAGCACGTCGGTGCCGGCCACGGCGCGGTATTCATCGAGGTCGATCCCGTTGTGGACGACGTGCACCCGCGCCGGATCCACGTCGAACAGGCGCAGCACGTCGGCCTTGGTTTCGCGCGACACCGCCACGATGGCGTCGGCTTCCCGGATCGCGGTGCGCTCCATCCAGGCCGACAGGTGGTAGGCGTTGCCGAGCTGCTCGACCTTCCAGGGCCGCAGCGGCTCCAGCGAGTGGATGGTCAGGACGCTCGGCACGCCCCACAGCTTGGCGGCGATCACGCCGCCCATGTCGGTGTACCAGGTGTGACAGTGGACGAGGTCGGCGTCGAGCGTGTCCTTGGCCATGGCGAGGGAGCGGGCGAAGGCGTCGACCGCGCCCACGAAGCGCGGATCGGTGCCGCGCTGCGTCTCGTCCCACTGCGGATAGCCCCGCACCGTGAGCCGCCCGTCGGCCGACCTCTGGTCGCCGAAGCAGCGGACCTCGACGTCGATGCTCCTGGCGAGGGCGCGCGCGAGATACTCGACGTGCACGCCGGCGCCGCCGTAGACGAAGGGCGGATATTCCTTCGACAGGAGCGCGACTCTCTTCGGGGCGGGCATGGCGGGCCTTCGGCGCTGGAGGGGGAGGCCAGTCTAACGGAACGGCCGAAAGATGCGCAACGCGGCCTCGCGCGCGGGCAACCGCCTCAGGTCTTGGGCACCGCCATCCCGCGCTGCACCGCCGGCCGTCCCCCGACCCGGTCGAGCCAGCCCCGGATGCAGTCCTTGCCGTCGAGCTCGGCCCCGAGCGCGTCCTTGAGGAAGGTCGTGGCCGCGAGCGTCCAGGCGTAGCAGGCGATGTCGGCGATCGAGTAGCCCTCGCCCGCGAGGTAGGGCGCTTCGCGCAGGCGGGTCTCCATCACGCCGAGCAGCCGGCCCGATTCCGTGGTGAAGCGCTCGATGGCCAGCGGCGCCTTCTCCTTCGAGCGCACCGCGAAGAAGCCGAGCTGGCCCAGCATGGGCCCGAGCCCGCCCATCTGCCAGTGCAGCCACTGCAGCGCCGCGTAGCGCTCCGGCCCCGCGGGCGCCAGCAGCCGGCCGGTCTTCTCCGCGAGGTAGGTCAGGATGGCGCCGGACTCGAAGACCGACACCGGCCCGCCGGCCGCGTCGTCGTCGACGATGGCCGGGATCTTGTTGTTGGGGCCGATCTTCAGGAAGTCGGGCGAGAACTGCTCGTCCTTGGAGATGTCGACCGGGTGCACCGCGTAGGGGAGCCCGAGCTCCTCGAGCGCGATCGACACCTTGCGGCCGTTCGGCGTGGACCAGGTGTAGAGCTGGATCATGCTTGCCTCCTCATCGCGCCTCGATGGCACCGGCCTCCCGGAACCAGGCGACGGCGTCGGCCAGGGCCTCGCCGTGGGGGCGGGCCGCGTAGCCGAGCTCGGATTCCGCCTTGGCCGAGGAGAAGAACATCCGGTACTTCGCCATCCTCAACGCGTCGACGGTGGCGAAGGGTTCGCGCCCCGTGACGCGCGCGAGCGCCTCCGCCGCATAGGCCAGCGGGAAGATGGGGCCGCGCGGCAGCTCCACCGTCGGGGGCCTGCGCCCGACCAGCCCGGCGATGGTCCGCAGCATGTCGCCCAGCGACACGTCCTGCCCGCCCAGGATGTAGCGCTCGCCGACGCGCCCCCCGCGCCAGGCGAGGAGGTGGCCCCGCGCCACGTCGTCGACGTGGACGAGGTTCAGCCCCGTGTCGACGTAGGCCGGCATCCTGCCGTTGGCGGCCTCTACCACGATGCGCCCCGTGGGCGTCGGCTTGACGTCGCGCGGGCCGATGGGCGTCGAGGGCAGGACGATGACGGCGGGCAGCCCCTCGGCCGCCATGGACTCGACCAGGCGCTCGGCCAGGACCTTGCTCCTCTTGTAGGCCCCGATGGTAGTGTCGGGGGCGTTCGGCGCCGTCTCGTCGACCGGCACGCCGTCCTCGCGCAGCTTCAAGGTGGCGACGCTCGACGTGTAGACGATCCGCTCCAGCCGCGCCCCGCGCGCCGCCTCCATCACGGCCCGCGTGCCGTCGAGGTTGGCGCGGACGATCTCCTCCGGGTCCCGCGCCCAGAGCCGGTAGTCGGCCGCGACGTGGAACAGGTGGCGGCAGCCGTCGAGCGCCCGCGCCATCGCCTCGGGATCGCGGATGTCGCCCTCGACCACCTCGACGTCGAGGCCCGCGACGTTGGTGCGCGGGCTCGTCGAGCGCAGCAGCACGCGCACCCGCCGCCCCTCGGCCAGCAGCGCGCGCGCCACCGCCGAGCCCACGAAGCCCGAGGCGCCGGTGACCAGGATGGGATCGCTCATGCGAGGGGGCTCGCGAGGTCTCCGAAGGATCGCCGCCCTCCGCCGCTCATCCC
>CAXTFP010000024.1:0-13361 GCA_964243135.1 uncultured Lichenihabitans sp. | reverse complement strand
GGCGCTGCGCTGGGCGCGCGCTCCCGTCGGCGGGGCCGATCTGCGGGGCGCCGGCCTCGGCGGGGCCGAAGCCGGCGGGCTCGGCCGGGATGCGGGGCAGGGGCGCCACGGCGTCGCGGTCCGGCGCGCGCTCCGGGCCGGGGGCGGGCGCGGCCGGAGGTTCGGCTTCCGCGGGGGTGGGGGAGGCCGGGTCGAGCTTGACGAGGTTGAGGGCTTCCTCGATCGCCAGGAGGGCCGCGGCGGCCGGATCCTTGGCTTCGTTCTGTACGGCCATACGCGCCTCACCCGGTGCAGTTCTACGCGGTCAGGACGACGCATCCGGACAGCCGCATCCCCGCGGGGGGCGCGCCGGTCGATCGAATGCGAAACATTAACCAAAAGTCAGTCTACCCGCAGGCTAGGGCGATGGAAACCACCCCGGACCGCCATCGGCCAACGTCGTTAACGGCCTGTTCAGTGCCCTCGATCCCAAGTTCGAAGGCCGCCGCACGCCGGAGGTGCCGCGGGCGGCAGCCGTCCAGTTCAGGAGTCGCGTATGAGATCCTCCGCCCTTCCTTCCGAGGCCGCCGCAGGCCGCCACCACGGCGAGCGCCCCGTCGACCTCGTCCACCTCACCCGCCAGTGCTTCGGCGACAAGCGGCTCGAGACCGAGCTCCTGCGGCTGTTCATGCGCCAGGCCCGGCAGATCCAGGGCGGGCTCGACGCCGAGGTGGGGGACGATTCGGTGGCGAGCCTGCCGGCGGGCGACCTCCTGCACACGCTGGTGGGCTCGGCCCGGGTGGTGGGCGCCCACCGCGTCGCGAGCCTGGCCGAAAGCTACGAGGCCGCGCTCCGCGGCCGCGACCGCGCGTCCCTGACCGAGCGCGACCGGGCCGACATGCGGGCCGCCGTGGAAGAAGCCTGCGGCTACATCGGCGGGTTGCTGGACGCCGCCTGACGCCGGGGCCGTGCGCCGGGGCCCCGCGCGCTTTCGTCCTGCGGCCGCATCGCGCTTCCCCGGCGGGCTTTCCGGCCTCGCCAAGGCTGCGGAACTGTCCTAAAACCGCGCCTGCGGCCCCGCGCCCGAGTGACGCGCCGGCCGCGCCCCGTGCCGGCCCCGCCGAGCCGCCGCGGGCGGGCGTCACGGTGCGGAGCGGATCAGTCGGGGCATGGTCAAGATCATCTTCATAGATTCCGCCGGCCAGTCGCGCTCCGTGGACGCCGAGGACGGCGCGACCGTGATGGAGACCGCGGTGCGCAACGGCGTGCCCGAGATCGAGGCCGAATGCGGCGGCGCCTGCGCCTGCGCCACCTGCCACGTCTACGTGGACCCCGAGTGGGTGGCCCGGACCGGCAAGGCCGAACCCATGGAGGAGGACATGCTGGATTTCGCCTTCGAGATCCAGCCCACCTCGCGCCTGTCCTGCCAGATCAAGGTGAAGCCGCAGCTCGACGGGCTCGTTGTGCGGACGCCGTCCCGCCAGGGATGAGGCGGAGCGGGCCGCTGGCCTGCTCCCGGCCGGGGCAGGTCAGTTCGAGCGGAGGCGGTGTCGCTTCGGGGCGGGTCGCGGCTTCGGCGAAGGGGGACCGTCGAGCGGGCTTTCGCGAGCCTGCCCGCGCGTCGGAGACCGCGGGGCCGATGGGGTCCGGGCGGCGCCGGATCGGCCGCCGGCGGGCCGCGAAGGGCGAGTTTGGGGACGGGTTATGAGCGACTGCATCAAGACCGACGTTCTGATCATCGGGGCCGGGCCGGTGGGGCTCTTCGCCGTGTTTGAGCTCGGGCTGCTCGACGTGCGGGCCCACCTCGTGGACATCCTCGGCATGGCGGGCGGCCAATGCGCCGAACTCTACCCCGAGAAGCCCATCTACGACATCCCCGGCTTCCCCATCGTCACGGGCCAGGCCCTGGTGGACAACCTGCTCGAACAGGCGCGCCCCTTCTCGCCCCAGTTCCACTACGGCGAGATGGTGTCGACCCTGACGCCGGTCGGCACCCAGGACGCGCCCCTGTTCCGCGTCATCACCGACGCCGGCACGGAGTTCGAGGCCAAGACGGTCCTGATCGCGGCCGGCGGCGGCTCGTTCCAGCCCAAGAAGCCCCCCATCCCCGGCATCGAGCTCTACGAGAACACCTCCGTGTTCTACGCCGTGCGCAAGATGGACGCCTTCGCGGGCCGGCGCGTGCTGATCGTCGGGGGAGGGGACTCCGCGCTCGACTGGGCGCTGAACCTGCAACCGGTGGCGAGCCGCGTGGCGGTGCTGCACCGCCGCGACGCTTTCCGGGCCGCTCCCCATTCGGTCAACGCCATGCGGGCCCACGTGGCGGCCGGCGCCATGGACCTCGCGATCGGGCAGGTGACGGGGCTGAAGGGCGAGGGTGGCCGGCTCGAAGCCGCCGTCGTCAAGCACGACGACGGCAGCAGCACCGAGATCCCCTGCGACGTCATGCTGCCCTTCTTCGGCCTGACCATGAAGCTCGGGCCCGTGGCGGACTGGGGTCTGAACCTCCACGAGAACACGATCCCGGTCGACACCGCGAAGTTCGAGACGAGCGTGCCGGGCATCTTCGCCATCGGCGACATCAACACCTATCCGGGCAAGCTGAAGCTCATCCTGTCGGGCTTCCACGAGGCCGCCCTCGCGGCCCAGAAGGTCCACCGCTACGTGTACCCCGACAAGCGCCTCACCTTCCAGTACACGACCTCCTCGACCAGCCTGCAGAAGAAGCTCGGCGTCGCGTGAGGCCGGGGCTGGCGCATTCCGCCGCATGGCTGCGATCCCGGCCCGAGGGTTGACGGGCGCGAGGGTGGAGTCCACGGCAGGGCCGCCCGCCCGTCGCTGGAGTCCCGCCCCGTGTCCTCGCTGACCACCGCGCCCGCCGATCCCGCGGCGTCGCGCGCCGAGGTGCCGCGCGGGATGACCCTCCTGCTCGCGGCCTCCTGCGGCCTCATCGTCGCCAATCTCTACTACGCCCAGCCGCTCGCCGGCCCGATCAGCGCCGCGCTCGGCCTGTCGCCGGCCGGCGCCGGGCTCATCGTCACCATGACGCAGATCGGCTATGGGGCGGGCCTGCTGTTCATCGTGCCGCTCGGCGACCTCGTCGAGAACCGCCGGCTCATCCTGGCCGTCACGGCGCTGGGCATCGCGGCGCTGTTTGCCGCCGCCCTGGCGCCAGGGGCGGGCGCGTTCCTTCTCGCGGCGCTGCTCATCGGGGTCTGCTCGGTGGCCGTGCAGATCATGGTGCCCTACGCGGCCCATTTCGCGCCCGAGGCGAAGCGCGGGCAGGTGGTGGGCAACGTCATGAGCGGGCTCATGATCGGCATCATGCTGTCGCGGCCTGCGGCGAGCTTCATGGCGCAGGTGTCGTCGTGGCGCACCGTGTTCTTCGCCTCGACGGCCGTGACGGCGCTGCTCTGTGCCGTTCTGTTCCGCGTGCTGCCGGAGCGCGTGCCGGCGCAGCGTTCGAGCTACGGCGCGCTGCTGGCCTCGATGGTGCGACTCGTCCGCACCACGCCGGTGCTGCGCCGCCGCGCGCTCTACCAGTTCTGCCTGTTCGGGGCCTTCTCGCTGTTCTGGACCACGACCCCGCTGCTCCTGGCCGGGCCGCTCTACCGCCTGTCCCAGGCCGGCATCGCGCTCTTCGCGCTGGCGGGGGTCGCGGGCGCCGTGGCAGCCCCCATCGCGGGCCGGGTGGCGGACCGCGGCTGGAGCCGCCCGGCCAGCGGCCTCGCCATGCTGCTGGTGGGCCTGAGCTTCGCCCTGACCCACCTCGGCCCGCCCGGCTCGCCGCTGGCGCTGGGCCTGCTGGTGGCGAGCGCGGTGCTGCTCGACTTCGGCGTCACGGGCAACCTCGTGCTGGGCCAGCGCGCCATCTTCTCGCTCGGGGCCGAATACCGCTCGCGCTTGAACGGGCTGTTCATGGCGTTCTTTTTCACCGGCGGCGCGGTCGGCTCGGCTGTCGGCGGCTGGGCCTATGCCCGGGGTGGCTGGCCGCTCGCCTCCGGGCTCGGCGCCACCCTGCCGGTCCTGGCCCTGCTCCTGTATCTCACCGAATGGACCGGCCGTCGGGCCGAGTGACGCTTCAGCCCTCCGCGATCGCGTGATGGCCCTCGATGCGGGCGATCTCGTCGCGCGAGCCGAAGATCAGCGAGGCGCGCTGGTGCAGGGCCGTGGGCACGATGTCGAGCACCGCGCCCCCCCGGCCCGTGATGGCGTGGCCGCCGGCCTGCTCCACCACGAAGGCGATGGGGGAAGCCTCGTAGAGAACCCGCACGCGGCCCTCGCCGTAGCCGGGCCGCGCGTCGCCGGGGTAAAGGAACACGCCGCCGCGCATCAGCACGCGGTTACAGTCCGCCACCAGCGACGCGACCCACCGCATGTTGGTGTTCTCGCCGCGCGCGCCCTCGGCGCCTTCCAGGCATTCGTCGATGTAGCGCTGCACGGCGTGGGGCCAGTGGCGGCGGTTTGACATGTTGATGGCGAACTCGCGCGTCGCGTGGGGGATGTCGAGCCGCTCGTGGGTCAGCGCGAAGGCGTTCCGGCGGCGGTCGAGCGTGAAGCAGAGCGCGCCCGCCCCGACCGTCAACACCAGGGTGGTCTGCGGCCCGTACAGCACGTAGCCGGCCGCGAGCTGGGCGCGGCCTGGCTGGAGGAAGGCCTCGACCGAGACGGGGTCGGCGCCCGGCTTGACGGGCAGGATCGAGAAGATGGTGCCGATCGACACGTTGATGTCGATGTTGGAGGAGCCATCGAGCGGGTCGAAGGCCACCAGCAGCCCGGCGCCGGGATCGCCGGGCACGGGGTGCTCGTCCTCCTCGGACGCGATGGCCGCCACGGGTGCGCGGCGGCAGGCCGCGATCAGCATGCCGTCCGTGAGTTCGTCGAGCCGCTTCTGCGTTTCGCCCTGGACGTTCTCGGCGACGGCGGCCGCGAGGTCCCCGTCGAGGTTGCCCTGCGCCACGAGGGCCGAGATGTCGCGGCAGGCGTCCGTGATGGCCTCGACCGTGGCGGCGACCGCCAGCCGCCGCGCGTCCGCTCCCGCCCAGGCCCGGAGGTGATCGGTCAGAAGTTCGCCCGCCATGTCGTGTCCCCCCGCGCGCCGGCCCATGCCGCGCTCACCACCGAACGCGCCCGGGCGCGGGCCGGGTCCCCGCGGCATCCCTGCGGCGCTCCGCCCGTCGAACACGGGGCGCTTCCCGACCGTTGAGGGTCCATGAGCGATCTTCCCGAGTTCCCGCCCCAGGCCTTCGCGAAACACGACCCGTCGCCCGACCCGCGGTTCTACGCGGCGCCGCGCTTCGTCACCCACATCGATGACCGCGCGGTGCGGGCCGTCACGGGGCTGTACCGCGAGCTCCTGCCCGCAGGCGGCCGCGTGCTCGACCTGATGTCGAGCTGGGTCAGTCACCTCCCCGACGACGTCGCCTACGCCGAGGTGATCGGCCACGGCATGAACGCCGAGGAACTCGCCCGCAACCCGCGGCTCGCCCGCTCCTTCGTGCGCGACCTCAACGCCGACCCCAGCCTGCCGCTCGACGACGCGTCCTTCGACGGCGCCTGCTGCTGCGTGTCGGTGCAGTACATGCAGCAGCCCGTGCCGGTGATGCGCGAGGTGCTGCGGGTGCTGAAGCCCGGCGCGCCCTTCGTGGTCACCTTCTCGGACCGCTGCTTCCCGACCAAGGCCGTGATGGTGTGGCAGGCGCGCGGCGTCGACCACGGCGACCTCGTGTCGCTCTACATGAGGCGCGCGGGGTTCGGCGCCGTCGAGGCCGAGCAGGTGCTGCGGCGCGACGCCGGGGGCGACCCGCTCTGGGCGGTGGTGGGGCGACGGCCGGAGGCGGCCGACGCGTGAGCGACGAGGCGCTGTTCGGCCTCGCCAACACGGTGCCGCTGCTCGGCTGGCTGGCGCTGTGCCTCGCGCCGCTGGCGCGGGGCAGGCTCGTCGCCGGGGCGCGGGTTGTGGCGGTGGTGCTGGCGGTCGGCTACGCGGTGCTGGTGGTGGACGCGCTGGCGCGGGCGGGCGGTGCGCTGCCGGACCTGTCGACCCTCGGGGGGCTCGCCCATGCCTTCTCGGACCCGCACGTGATGCTGGTCGGCTGGGTGCACTACCTCGCCTTCGACCTGTGGACGGGCGCCTGGGAGGCCGAGGAGGCGGGGCGCCGCGGGATGCCGCACTGGGCGGTGCTGCCCTGCCTCGCGCTGACCTTCCTGGCGGGGCCGATCGGCCTCGTGCTGTTCCTGGCGGTGCGCGCGGCGTAGCGTCTGCCTGGGCCTGCTGTTCGATTGCAAGGATAAATCTGGATTCAAAAGGCCCTCGGCCTTTTGCGGGTTCGAAGGCAGAGCCCTCGACTTCGCTCGCTTCATCAACGCCCCCGAGTGGCGCAAAACCGAATCACGGGTAGAATGGGGTTCGAGAGTCGAGGCCACGGACATCGTCAGCAGGCAGGAGGATCGGTCATGGATGCCCGACTGTTCTACGTCGCCGAGCCCGCTGAGCGGGGCGGGTTCGATGAGCTGGACGACGTCCGCCTGACCGAGGGCGTGGAGGTTTCTCCCATCGGTTTTCTGCCCGCGGGGACGCGCGGCACGATCATGGCCGTCCACGGGAATGGCGAAGCCTACGACGTCGAATTTGCCGAGCCCTTCCACGCACTATTGTCGCTCGAAGCGGATAAGGTCGAAGCTGTACCGGGGGCAACGCGTGAACGGCTCATCGCAGAGACAGGTGACGTTCGCCATTGAGGCACAGAAGATCAGATCTTACCTCTTGAACGTTCACCACGCGACTGGAGGGCCGAAAGCCCGCTTCTTCATCGGATGGGGCTTTCGGATGGACGACCCTTCCGTCTTCGCGGCTTCACTGATCGATCACGCCCGCCCGAACCATCTCGTCAGGACGATCGCATCGCAGTGGGGCACGAAGCACGTCTTCGAAGGACATATGCGTGCACCGAACGGGATCACACCGCGGGTTCGATCGATCTGGAACGTGAAGCCGGGGACAGACGTGGCCGTCCTCAGTACGGCCTATCCGTTCTGATCCCCTCGGTCTTCCCGCGCAGAGATACCATCACCTGAACCTCGTCGATGGGCATCGAGCGCGCGGTAGATCCGCGACGCTCGTGGACGACTCTCACGGCGAACTCTTTGAAATCCGGTCTATGGGTGCTGGTCCCAGCCGCCGAAGGCCGCGATCATGGCCTCGCTCAGGCGGACGAACTTGGCGCTCGGTCCCTCGGCGCCGACGCTCTGGCGGCTGACCCGCGCACCTTCGAGCAGGAGCGACAGCGCGTCGGCCAGGAGCTCGGCCTGGGCGATGCCGGCCGCCGCGCAGAGGCGGACGAGGCGGCCGCGGTAGGCCGTCTTGCAGCGCTCGATCAACGGCCGGGCGGGATGGTCGCAGCCGGTGAGTTCCACGGCCGCGTTGGCGAGCGTGCAGCCGCGCCCGTCCACCAGCACGAATTCGGCCTTCTGGCGGATCCAGGCCAGCAGATGCCCCTTCGGGTCGCCGCAGTGCCGGGCTTCGAGGTCGCGCCACTGCGCCTCGGACTCGTCGGCCACCGCCTGCAGGCACTCTACGATCAGCTCGTCCTTCGAGCCGAAGTGGCGGTAGAGCGTCATCTTGTTGGTGCCGGCCGCCTCGGCGATCGCCTCGACGCCGACGGTGCGGATGCCGTGCTGGTGGAACAGGTCGCGCGCCGTGGCGATGATCCGCTCGCGCGGCCTGGACTTTGCACCACGGCAGCAGGGCTCCACGCGGGCCGGCATCGTGGGGCCGGGCGCCGTTTCTCTTTCCCGCAGTGCCGCGCTAGTGTTCACCATGGCCCTTGACGTTGATGTTACCGACCGGTAACGTCGGGGTTGTTACTGATCGGTAACAGAACCGCGGCTCCGGGTCAACGAGGACCGGGAGCGGCGGTGCGATGGCTCCCACCATCGCGTGTCGGGCGCGGCGGCGCGGCCCGGCACCAGGAGGCACCATGAGCTACACCGAACGCGACCTCACCCTCGATGAAGTCCTCTCCGATCCCGTCATCGGGGCCGCGATGCGGGCCGACCGCGTCGACCCGCGGCGCTTCGAGATCCTGCTGCGCACCACGGCGCGGCGGCTCGACCGCGCGCGCCATCCTGCCATGCCCTGCGCCGGCGCCATCGCGGCCCGGCTGAAGGCTTCGGCTCAGGGAACCTGGGCCCAGGGAGGTTGCGCGGGGTGGTAGGCTTCTTCACGCAGCGCCCGATCTTCGCCTCGGCGGTTGCCCTCGTCATGGTGATGGCCGGGGCCATCTGCTACGCGCTCCTGCCTGTGTCGCAGTTCCCCGACATCACGCCGCCCCAGGTGGTGGTGAGCGCCACCTATCCGGGCGCCAGCGCCCAGGTCGTGGCCGACACCGTGACGACGCCGCTCGAGCAGCAGATCAACGGCGTGCAGGGGATGACCTACCTGTCGTCGACGAGCTCCAACGCCGGCTCCTCCACCATCACGGTGACGTTCGACGTCGGCTACCCGCTCAGCATCGGCGCGGTGGACGTGCAGAACCGCGTGTCCCAGGCGGCCTCGTCCCTGCCGGCGATCGTCAACCAGGCCGGCGTGACGATCAAGAAGCAGAACCCGAACTTCGTCCTCATCGTCAACCTCACCTCGCCCGACAAGTCCGTCGACCCCGTCGCGCTGAGCAACTATGCCTACCTCCAGATCGTCGACCCCCTGAAGCGCCTGCCGGGCGTCGGCGACGTGCAGATCTTCGGCGAGCGGCGCTATTCGATGCGCGTCTGGCTCGACCCCGACAAGCTCGCCGACCTCGGCATCACGGCGACCGACGTGCAGGGCGCGGTGGCCGAGCAGAACGTGCAGGTCGCGGCCGGCAAGATCGGGCAATCCCCCGCCCCCGCCGGCACGGCCTTCGAGATGCAGGTCAACGCGGTGGGCCGCCTCGCCACGCCCGAACAGTTCGGCGACATCGTGGTGCGGGCCGACCCGTCGGGCGGCTCGGTCGTGCGGCTGCGCGACGTGGCGCGCATCGAGCTCGGCGCCCTGCAATATGCCTCGACGGCCTTCTTCGGCCAGGAGCCGACCGTGGTGCTGGGCGTGTTCCAGCAGCCGGGATCCAACGCGCTCGACCTTCAGTCCAACATCAAGTCCGAAATGGAGCGGCTGAAGGCCCGCTTCCCCAAGGGCATCGACTACGCGATGCACTACGACACGACGCGCTTCGTGTCGGCCGCCATGCACGACGTGATCCTGACCCTCGGCGAGGCGCTGATCCTCGTCGTCCTGGTGGTGTACGTCTTTCTCCAGAGCTGGCGCACCACGATCATCCCGACGATCGCCATCCCCGTGTCGCTGGTCGCGACCCTGGCCGTGATGGAGGTATGCGGCTTCTCGCTCAACATGCTGAGCCTGCTCGGCATGGTGCTGGCCATCGGCCTCGTGGTGGACGACGCCATCGTGGTGGTGGAGAACGTCGAGCGCCAGCTCGAAGCCGGGCTCGCGCCCATGGCCGCGACCCGCAAGGCCATGTCCGAGGTGACGGGCCCGATCGTCGCCACCACGGCCGTGCTGATGGCGGTCTTCGTGCCGGTGGCCTTCATCCCCGGCGTGGCGGGCCGGCTCTACAACCAGTTCGCCCTGACGGTGGCGATCTCGGTCGGCATCTCGGCCTTCAACTCGCTGACGCTGAGCCCGGCGCTGAGCGCCGTCTTCCTCCGCCACCGGACGCACCGGCCCTTCGTGCTGTTCCGCTGGTTCAACGCGGGCTTCGACCGCCTGTCGCACGGCTACGCGCGGCTCGTGCGCCTGTTCATCCGGGCCCGCTGGGCCCTGATGGCGGTCTTCGTGCTGGGGCTCGCCGTCACCTACGGCCTGTGGACGCGGCTGCCCAGCACCTTTCTGCCGGTGGAGGACCAGGGCTACTTCTTCGTCGTCATCCAGGGGCCGGACGGCGCCTCGCTGGAGCGCACGGACGAGGTCGCCAAGCAGGTGCGCGACGTGCTCCAGGCGGAGCCCGGCGTCGAGATCGTCGGCTCGATCAGCGGGCTGAACTTCCTCACCAACGCGTCGCAGTCGAACTCGGCGGTGGAGTTCGCCATCCTGAAGCCCTGGGAGGACCGCCCGGCCTCGCAGAACGCGTCCAAGATCGTCGCGGCCGTCCGCCCCAAGCTGATGGGGATCGCGGGCGCCTTCGCGCTGTCCTTCGACCCGCCCTCGATCCCGGGCCTCGGCGCCACGGGCGGCTTCGAGTTCGAGGTCGAGGACCTGACGGGCCGCGGCAGCGCGGCGCTGAACGAGACCACCCAGGCGCTGATCGCCGAGGCCCGCAAGCAGCCGGAGCTGGACGGGCGCCAGATCTTCTCGTCCTTCAGCACCGGCACGCCGCAATTCGATTACGACCTCGACCGCAACAAGGCCAAGCTCCTGGGCTTGAGCCTGCCCGACGTGTTCAACACGCTGCAGATCTACCTCGGCTCGCTCTACGTGAACGACTTCAACCTGTTCGGCCGCACCTTCCGGGTGACGATCCAGGCCGAGCAGAACGCGCGGGCCGGCGCCTCGGACCTGTCGCGGCTCTACGTCCGCAACGGCGCGGGCGGTATGGTGCCGCTCTCGACGCTGGGCACGCTGAAGCCCACCGTCGGGCCCGAAACGGTGCCGCATTACGACAATTACGCGGCCGCCAAGATCAACGGCGCCGCGGCGCCCGGCTTCAGCTCTGGCCAAGCCGTCGAGGCCATGCAGCGGGTCGCGGCCCAGGTGCTGCCGCGCGACTTCGCCTACGAGTGGACCGGCATCACCTTCCAGGAGCTGAAGGCGGGCTCGGCCGCGAGCCTGATCTTCGGGCTGGCGATCCTGTTCGTGTTCCTGATCCTGGCGGCGCAGTACGAGAGCTGGACCATGCCGTTCATGGTGCTGCTGGCGGTGCCGCTGGCGCTGTTCGGCGCGCTGGCGGCGCTGTGGATCCGCGGCATGCAGATCGACGTCTATTCGCAGATCGGCTTCGTGATGCTGATCGGCCTCGCGGCCAAGAACGCGATCCTGATCGTCGAATTTGCCCGCCGCCGCCGCGAGGAGGGCCTGGGCATCGTCGAGGCCGCCATGGAGGCGGGGCGGCTGCGGCTGCGGCCCATCCTGATGACGGCCTTCGCGTTCATCCTGGGCGTGCTGCCCTTGGTGGTGGCGACGGGCGCCGGCGCCGCGAGCCGCCAGTCGATCGGCACCACGGTGTTCGGCGGCATGTTGGCCGCGACCGTGCTGACGCTGATCTTCGTGCCGGTCTTCTACGCCGTGATCGAGCGGGCGCGCGAGCGCGGTCCCGGAGCGCCGGACGAGGCCGAGCACCCGGCCGCGGAGCCGGCCTACGTGCCGGCGCCGCGCCGCGCCGAAGCCGCCGAGTGAGGACGAGAAGAGCCATGCGTTTCCGCAACCTCCCCCTCGGCGCCCTCGCGCTCGCCGCGGCCGGCGCCCTGGTGGTCCGCTACGACCCGTCGATCGCCGACCGGCTGCTCGGCGGCTCTTCGGCCGCGGCGCCCCCGGCGGCCGCGAGCCCGGCGCCCCCCGCCTTCGTGATGCCAGTGCCGGTGGCCCGCGTGGTGAAGCGCTCGATACCCATCGTGCTCGACTATTCGGCCCGGACGGAGGCGATCCGCGCCATCGCGCTCCAGGCCAAGGTATCGGCCTACGTAGTGGAGCAGCGCGCGCCGGACGGTGCCGACGTCAAGGCCGGCGACCTGCTCTACCGGCTCGACCGGCGCGACTTTCAGGTGGCGCTCGACCAGGCCAATGCGCAGATCGAGCGCGATCAGGCCTCGCTCGACTACCAGAAATCGAGCTTCGACCGCGGCGACGCCCTGTCGAAGAGCGGTTACCTCGCCAAGGACAGCCTCGATCAGCGCACCAGCGGCCTGCACCAGGCGGAAGCCGCCCTCGCGGCCGACCGGGCGGCCCAGCGGGCGGCGCAGCTCAACCTCGACTATACGGAGATCCGTGCGCCCTTCCCCGGTCGGCTCGGCCGCAACCAGGCCTCGGTCGGCACGCTGATCGGCGCGGGCGGCGCGGCGCTGAACACGTTGGTGCAGATCGATCCGATCTACGTCACGCTCAACCCCGGCGAGGGCGACCTCGTGGCGCTGGACAAGGCGCGGCGCACCGGCACGGTGGCGGTCGAGGTCACGGTCCCAGGCGCGGACGTGGCGCCCCACAGGGGCGAACTGAGCTTCGTGGACAACAGCGTCGACCGGGCGACCGGCACCGTGACGGCGCGGGCCACCATCGCCAACGCCGACCTGAGCCTGCTGCCGGGGCAGTACGTGCGGATCCGCGTCCACCTGCGCGAGCAGCCCGACGCCCTCCTGGTGCCCCAGGTGGCGGTGGGGTCGAGCCAGCTCGGCAAATACGTCTTCGTGGTCGGGGCCGACGACAAGGTCGAGCAGCGGACCGTGGCGCTCGGGCCGAGCGAGGGCGCGCTCGTGGTGGTGTCGGGCGGCGTCGCCGAGAACGAGCGGGTGATCACCGGCAACGTCCAGAAGATCGGGCCCGGCATGCCGGTCAAGGCCATGGAGGATCCCGCGCCGCCGGCGTGAACACGGGCGCGGGCTGGCGTGCGGCTCGGAACTGGCTTCAAAAGGGCTTGCCTTTTTGGAAACCGGTACTGCTCAGACATCCTTGCGGAGCTGTCCTTTCAAGAGGAATAAGCTGACGAGTGCGAGCTTGAAATCTCGATCCGCAGCGGTGTTGGCCACCCGCCATCCGGCGATGGAATGTTTGACGCGAGACAACAATAGTCGAGCGTCCGTCTCGCTCAGCACCGCGTTCAGGTCATAATCCGCGTCCTCCCGCTTCGCTTGGGCATCCAGGAAGGTCTGCGCGATGCCCTGGATGAAGGATGGACAAGGCACAGGGCCGACCGGCGCGCTCGGAAGCCTGAACAGTTCATCGACGGACCTGTCGACCGAGGAGCCCCTCATCTTGAGCAAGGCCGTCCTCAGCCCCGCGTGGGACAGCGTGCGAACCAACACGCGCCTTCGGCGACGCAGGTCGTCGTGCGTTCCGATCAGCCGTTCCCCGGTCTCCTCCAGAAGGAAATGGAAGATCGCGTAGTAGCTGGTCGAGATGCTGCGGCGGACCAGGGCATTCGAGAGTTTCCCGCGACGACCCGCCATCCGAACGAGGAGGAGATCCGCCGCTTCGAGCAATTCATCGTCGTAACCCGCCATCAAGCCGCTTCGGCGAAGCGTATGCTTGGAAATCTGGCGTCCAGATCATTGATCGCACCCTCGATGGAGGCGGTGAGCGCCACCATGTCCTCGTCGTCGATCGCATCGAGCCCGTCGAGCGCGATCGTCACACGGAAAAAGCCGTTCTCGTCGCTGGCTTCGTCGGACTCAAGCAT
>CAXTFP010000023.1:12738-13545 GCA_964243135.1 uncultured Lichenihabitans sp. | reverse complement strand
GAGCGCGGGACGGCGGGCTCGGCCAAACCCCGATCGCCACCCTGACGCGCGCCGACGTGGTGGCGCCGGCCGCCCCCGAGGGCTTCGGCGGCACGGCCCGCGCCGTCACGGCCGACCTGTCGGCGTCCGGCGAGGCCGAGCGGCTGATCGCGGGCCGGCCCGACCTCGTCTTTCACCTCGCGGCCGTGGTGTCGGGCGAGGCGGAGGCGGATTTCGACAAGGGCTACCGCGTCAACCTCGACGGCACGCGCTCCCTGTTCGAGGCCAGCCGACGCGAAGGGCAGCGCGCCCCCTACCGGCCCCGCGTGGTCTTCACCTCTTCGATCGCGGTCTTCGGCGCGCCGTTCCCCGGGCGCATCCACGACGAGTTCCTGTCGGCCCCGCTGACGAGCTACGGCACGCAGAAGGCGATCGGCGAGCTGCTCCTGTCGGATTACAGCCGCCGCGGGTTCCTCGATGGGCTCGGCATCCGCCTGCCGACCATCTGCGTCCGGCCCGGCCAGCCCAACCTCGCGGCCTCGGGCTTCTTCTCCGGCATCCTGCGCGAGCCCCTGTCCGGCCGGGAAGCCGTGCTCCCGGTGTCGGAGGACGTGCGCCACTGGTTCGCCAGCCCGCGCGCCGCCGTGGGTTTCCTGCTCCACGCCGCGGGCGTCGATCCGGCGGCGCTGGGCGACCGGCGCAACATCAGCCTCCCGGGTCTGTCCGCCACCGTGGGGGAGGAGATCGAGGCGCTGAGGCGCGCCGGGGGCGAGAAGGCCGTGCGGCTGATCCGGCCGGGCGACACGCTCGCGACCGGCGGCTTCGTCG
>CAXTFP010000023.1:0-12728 GCA_964243135.1 uncultured Lichenihabitans sp. | reverse complement strand
CTGATCGGGCGCGCGCCCGCCCCCACCATCGCCCGCATCGTGTCGGGCTGGGCGCAGGACTTCGACGCGCGCCGCGCCGAGGCGCTGGGCTTCCGCGCCGAGACGAGCTTCGACGAGATCGTGCGGGCCCACGTCGAGGACGAGTTGGGCGGCGTCGTCGGGGGGTGACGCGGCCACGGCGGATGTCCCGTCCGGCCTGCACGGAACGCGACGGGAGGATGCTTGGCGTGTTGTGCGCCGCGCTCGGCCACCGCCGCCGTGTCGCGACGGCGCCCGATCGGGGTCGACGATGGTGAACACGCTATATGACGCCGAGGCGGATGCTCTTTACGTGAACTTCGGCGAAGCCGAGATCATTGACACCGAAGAAGTGCGCCCTGGGATCATTTTCGATTTCGACGCGGAAGGCAGGATCGTTGGAATCGAAGTCCTCGACGCGTCGACCCGGATGGCCGGAAGCGTCGCCGCGCCCGTCCTCGACGCCGGCTGACAGGTCCGCCGCGGGCCACCCCCGCGTCCTCACCGGTCTTGCGCTGGCCTTCTGCGGCTATGCCCTGTTCTCGGCCCAGGACGCGACCGTGAAGTGGCTGGTCGTGTCCACGTCCTTGCCGCAGATCCTGTTCACCCGCTCGGCCGTGATCGTGGGCATCGCCCTCGTGGTCGGGGGGCGGTCCGGCATCGCCGAAGTGGCGCGGAGCCACAGCAAGCCGCTCATCCTGCTGCGGGCCGGGCTGATCCTCGTGGCCTGGCTTCTGTTCTACTCGGCCGCGGCCCGCATGGGGCTGGCCGAGATCACCACGCTCTACTTCGCGGCGCCGCTAATGGCCATCGGGCTCGCGGCGCTGCTGCTCGGCGAGAAGGTCGGCGCGGCGCGCTGGGCGGCGGCGGGGGTCGGCTTCGCGGGCGTGATCGTGGCGGCAGGTCCGCTCGGCCGCGTGGCGCCCGGCCCGGCCTTGGCGGCGCTCGCGGCCGCCTGCTGCTGGGCGCTGAGCACCGTGCTGGTGCGCCGCATCGGCCGCACCGATTCGACCCTGACGCAGATGCTGTCGAGCAACGCGCTCTTCACGCTGGCCTGCGCGCCGACGCTGTTCTGGCTGTGGCGCGCGCCGACGCCCTTCGAGCTCGCCCTGATGCTGGGCCTCGGCGTCACGGGCGGGCTCGGCCAGTACCTGTTGTTCGAAAGCTTCCGCTACGCGCCGGCCTCAGCCGTGGCGCCGATCGAATATTGCGGGCTTGTCTGGGCCTGCCTCTACGGCTACGCGATCTGGGCCGACGTCCCCGGCCTCCACACCTTCGCGGGCGCCGGGCTCATCGCGCTCGGCGGCCTGTCGCTGGTCTGGGCCGAGGGGCGGCGAAGCCGCGGCGCGGCGACATGACGGGGAGGACGGCCATGGCCGGGGAGAAGGGGATCGCGCTCGTGACGGGCGCGGGATCGGGCATCGGCGAGGCCGTCGCGGTGGCGCTGGCGGGGGCGGGCTTCACGACCGTGCTGACCGGCCGCCGCCGCGAGCAGCTCGACCGGGTGGCAGGCCTCATCGGTGCCGGCGCCCACGCCATCCCGTCCGACCTGACGGATCCCGTGTCGGTGGCGGCCCTCTTCGCCGAGGTCAAATCCGCCCACGGGCGGCTCGACCTCCTGTTCAACAACGCCGGCACCAACGCGCCGCCCATCCCCCTCGAAGACCTGCCCTTCGAACAGTGGCGGGGCGTGATCGACACGAACGTGACGGGCGTGTTCCTGTGCATCCAGGAGGCGTTCCGGCTGATGAAGGCGCAGGAGCCGCGCGGCGGCCGCATCATCAACAACGGGTCGATCTCATCGACGGCGCCGCGGCCGAACTCGGCGCCCTACACGGCTTCGAAACACGCCGTCACGGGCCTGACGCGGGCGGCCTCGCTCGACGGGCGCAAGTACGGCATCGCCTGCGGGCAGATCGACATCGGCAACACGCTGACGCCGATGGCCGCGAAGATGTCGGGCGGCGTGCTGCAGGCCGACCTGTCGATCCGGCCCGAGCCGACCTTCGACGTGAAGCACGTGGCCGAGGCCGTGTTGCTCATGGCCGGGCTGCCGCTCGACGCCAACGTGCAGTCCATGACCATCATGGCGACCGCCATGCCCTACGTGGGGCGCGGCTGACCTTATACCAACGGCGGCGTTTCTCACCCCTCCTCATCCTGAGCAGGGTCCTGCGGACCCTGCTCAGGATGAGGTAGGTAGAGGAAAGATTCAGCGTAAACCGCGGCTGATCTCGGAAAACAAAGCGCCCCGGACGGGGTCCGGGGCGCGGGGTATCGGGCGATGCGCGAAGCGTCAGTCGAGGATCTCGACCACGCGCCGGGTCGCCGGGTCGACGATCACCGGGCGCTCGTTGACCACCGTGTAGCGGTAGCCCGGGCGCGTCACATATTCGGTGGGCACGTCGTAGTAGGTCACGCCCTCGCGCGGCAGGACCACGCCGGGGCGCAGCGGCTGGGCGTAGCGGTAGGACGGCCGGCGCTCGCGCACCACGTATTCGCGGAAGCGCGGGCGCTCGTTGACGCCCAGCACGTCGCCGACGACGCCCGTGGCCGTGCCGACCGCACCCGTGACGGCACCGACGCCGGCGCCGAGCGCCCCGCCCACCACGCCGCCGACCGGCCCGCCGACGTTCTCGCCCTGGTCGGCGCCGTTGCGCGCGCCGTTGACCGTGCCGTTCACGATCTGCGCCTGGGCCGCGACGGGTGCCGCGAGGGCCGAGGCGGCGAGGACGGCCGCGATGATCTGATGGCGCATGTCGAAATTCTCCCTGTTTCGCTCGTCCGGGCAACGTCGCGCCGATGCGATGGTTCCCATCTGCATGGTTTTCAGGCATTCGGGGCAGGGTATGCATCATTCCTGATCAGATTTGGCTCAGACCCTGCGTGGGACAATTTTCGACGCTATGGAAGGAGCGTCGCCCCGTGCGCCTGCCCGCGTCGCGGAGCGACGGCCGGGGAGGGCGGTGCCCCCACGCCGCCCTCCCCGGCATGGGCGCGGGCGCCGGCCGGTCTGGCGCCGCGCGGTGATATCGTGATACGCGGCCTGGCATGAGCACCCCGTCCCACGGCCTCGCCGGCATCCTGTTCGACAAGGACGGCACGCTGGTCGACTTCGACCTGACCTGGGGCCGCGCCGGCCACGCGGTCATGCAGCGCCTCGCCCGGAGCGACGAGGCCGCGGTCGCCCGGCTGGTCGACGCCATGCACTATTCCGTCGAGGAGCGGCGCTTCGCCCCGACCTCGCCGCTCGTGGCGGGAGCGCCCGACACCTACGTGCACCTGTGGGCCGAGGCGCTCGGCCGCGCGAACGACGCCGCCATGCTGGACGACCTCGACCGCGCCTTCACGGACGAGACGCTGCGCGCCCTGGCGCCGATCGGCGAGCCCGACGCCGTGCTGCGGCAGTTGCTGGCGCGCGGGCTCAGGCTCGGCCTCGCCACCAACGACGGCGAGGCCAGCGCCCGCCGCCAGCTCGCCACGCTGGGTCTCGACGCCCACATGGACTTCATCGCCGGCTACGACAGCGGTCACGGCGGCAAGCCGAAGCCCGGCATGGTGCTGGCCTTCGCGCGCCACATCGGGGTCGCGCCGGCGCGGGTCGCCATGGTGGGCGACAGCCCGCTCGACCTCGTCGCGGCCCGCGAGGCCGGCGCCCTCGCCGTCGCGGTGCTGACCGGCCCGGCGGGGCGCGACGAGCTCAGCGCCCTCGCCGACCACGTGCTCGACGGCATCGAGGGCCTGCCGGCCCTGGTGGACCGGCTGAGGGAGTCGTAGCGTCTTCCGAGGTTAGGCCACCTTGGGGACGGCGGTCTCGCGCACGACTTCCCGGCCGCGGGCGTCGAGGAGCTTGTACGTCCCCCCGCCGCTCCGCCCTGCGTGCCGCTCCAGGGCACTCTCGATCCTTTGGATCGCCTTCTTGTCGTTCACGGCCGTGAAAGGCTCCTTCGCGGATGTCCCGTCGCCCCGCGTGAGATGAAACTCGTACAGCATGGACCTGTCTTTCTGAGGCTGGATCGATCCCTTCAAGGATCGTCGCGCGACGGGATGTCGGGCGGGAGGTGGTCATCCGCGCCGTCCGTCGATCTCCGCGCTCCATAGCACGATCCGTCGGCGGACGGCGACCACGAGGCTCGGCGTTGAGGATATTCACCCCGCTCCGTCGCGGGGGCCGGGCCCTCAGGGGCGGGCAACGTTCGGCCCGTCCGGGCCGTTGATGCCCGTGGCGTCGGGAGACCCCATATGAGATGCGGCCGAGGCGATCCGACCGCGCGGCCCGGCGGACCTCGTCCGCCCGGAGGATATATCCCATGACGGCCCGTTTCTCCTTCGACAATTCCTATGCGCGGCTGCCGGCGTCGTTCTACGCCCGCGTGCTCCCCTCCAGCGCGATCGATCCGCGCCTGATCAAGCTGAACCGACCCCTGGCCGAACAGCTCGGGCTCGACGCTGACGCGTTGGAGGCGCCCGACGGCGTCGAGGTGCTGGCGGGCAAGCGCGTGCCGCCCGGGGCCGACCCGATCGCGACCGCCTACGCCGGGCACCAGTTCGGCAGCTTCACGCCGCAGCTCGGCGACGGCCGCGCGATTCTGCTCGGCGAGGTGATCGGCCGGGACGGCGTGCGCCGCGACATCCAGCTGAAGGGCTCGGGCGCGACCCCCTTCTCGCGGGGCGGCGACGGTCGGGCGGCCCTGGGGCCGGTGCTGCGCGAATATCTCGTCAGCGAAGCCATGGCGGCGCTCGGCATCCCGACCACCCGCGCCCTCGCGGCGCTGACGACGGGCGAGGCCGTGTTCCGCGACGCGGAGCTGCCCGGCGCCGTCCTGGCCCGGGTGGCCGCGAGCCACATCCGCGTCGGCACCTTCCAGTTCTTCGCCGCGCGGGGCGACGGGGCGGCGGTGCGCCAGCTCGCCGATCACGCCATGGCGCGGCACGACCCCGACGCGGCCCGGGCCGAGCGGCCCTACCGCGCCTTTCTGGAGGGGGTGATCGCGCGGCAGGCCCGCCTCGTCGCCCGCTGGATGCAGGTCGGCTTCATCCACGGCGTCATGAACACCGACAACATGTCGATCTCGGGCGAAACCATCGACTACGGCCCCTGCGCCTTCATGGACGCCTACGACCCCGCCACGGTGTTCAGCTCCATCGACCGCGGCGGGCGCTACGCCTACCAGAACCAGCCCGGCATCGCGCTGTGGAACCTCACGCGCCTGACCGAGTGCCTGCTCCCGCTGCTCGGCGACGGCGAGGACGAGGCGCTCGCCTGGGCCCAGGAGGCCGTGAAGGGGTTCGCCCCCGTCTACCTCGCGGCGCATCTCGACGGTTTCCGCGGCAAGCTGGGCCTGGCGACGCAGCGGGACGGCGACGCCGCGCTGCTGCAGGACCTCCTCGACCGCATGGCGGCCGTCAAAGCCGACTTCACGCTGACGTTCCGGCACCTGTGCGACGCCGCGGCCGACCCCGCGCGGGACCGGGATGTCCGGGATCTCTTCATCGACCCGACGGCCTACGACGATTGGGCGGAGCGCTGGCGTTCCAGGCTGGGCGAGGAGCCGCGGGACGGGGACGCGCGGCGCGCGGCGATGCGCGCCGTCAACCCGGCCTATGTCCCGCGCAACCACCGCATCGAGGAGGTCATCGCGGCGGCCGTTGCGGACGGCGACTTCGAGCCCTTCGAGCGCCTCGGGCGGGTCCTGGCGCATCCCTACGACGACCAGCCGGACTCCGTCGCCTATGCCGAGCCGCCCTCGTTCGACACGAGCGCCTATCGGACGTTCTGCGGGACCTGAGGCCGTTCGGGAGACGCGTGGGGCGACCGAAAACGGTCGTGAAATATTGCCGTATGCCTACTGTGCAAATTGTGGAGAGATCTTCACTCGAAGATCGGCGACCTTCGCCACCACGGCCTCGCTTGCCTTGCCATAGGCGACATGTCCGACATCCTCGCGGACCTGAGAAGCCGGCCGTATGCGACGATCTGGGGAATCAGCCTGCCAGCCTCAATCGGGGAAAAGGACGCTTCCTGAGTCTCTGAAATCCCAAGCTTCCAACTCCGGGGAGCCGGAAATCAGCCGTCAGCGCCTTGGGGCCTGCCTGCCGGACCTCGCCGGCCGGCTCGATCCCGATCCGCCGGTCCCGCCGACACTTTTCCAGTCCTTCGGAAGTGTGGCTCAGCCTCGCGCTTTTTCCGGCTTCGGCGATGGCTCAGGCTGGCGCGTCGAGGGCCGAACAGGACGACCTAAAGTGCGGGCGATGTTTTGAGCTAGAGCCGGATCGAAATCGGCAAGTGTGAGCCCGGCCCGGATGTCGGACTCGGTCCATTCCGGATTGTCCAGAACGTCTCGGATGTCTTCCTCTCTGTCGCGCTCGAGTTCCATCAAAGCAACGCCCTTTCCTTCGCACTCGCGGCCCGGAGGCTGATGAGCGACACGGCCTCAGCCCCCAGCGGGGAGAAGATCACGGAAAACGCTCGACCATCGATGAGCCCGATGGCCTGGAATCTTCCCTTTTTCGCTGGCCTGATGATCGCGTCGGCCAGAAACTCAAGCGTGACAATGCCGAAGTCGAGTCCGTGACTTCTCAGGTTGAGAAGGTACTTCGGCGGGTCCCATACGATCCGAACACCCACGCGAAGTCCTCTCCCCCTTACGATGCGCCAATTTGCCGACCCGGTCCATCCCGGAGGTTGTTTGCCGCTCCTGGCAAACCCGCTGAAGCTGTTCCGCCGGGCAAGAGCTCCGTCGGCCACGCGCGACAGCTGGCCGTCGGGCTCTACGACTCTTCAGAAACCCTCGCCAGGGTGATCGCCGACTCTCACGAAATCCTCGGCCGACAGAGGTGACGTGTAGCCGCTGCATGGGCTTGGACATGTCACGGCCATCCTCAAGCCATCGTCGTCGAGCTAGCCGAACACGAGGTGAACGCGCCCGGCCGCGTCGGCCCGAGGTTCCAGCACCTCGCGTCAAGGTGACTCGGGCCTGAGCCGCACCGCATCTCCGACTTCGATGACCATGGCACCCTCCCGGTCCGCATATCTATGTTTCGTTCTCGATGAACGATCCATCGAGAGGTCGGGCTTGCTCCACTGCTCATCCGATGGCGAAGGCAGGGGGCATGCCCTGCCACCCACGGCCCTGTCCATGCCCCCAAGGTGGACGGGGCCGTGGTTCGATCCTGACCTTTGGCGAGCCCGCTCAAGCCCCTGTTTGCTTCAGCACAAAGGACACCTGCATGGGCGACCATGTCGACGCCCCCTTCGCGGTCGGGATACCGCGATCCGCCAGAGCCTTCGCCAGCACCCCCAGGGGCGTGATGCCGGCGGTCCGCGAACTCGGCGATCCCACGGCGCAGCACGACAGCATTGACACCGTCCGTCGCGTCGACTTACCTCCATGAAGACATGGACTTGGCCGAGACGTCGGCCGCAGCGGGCAGCGTTCGTTCGGCGCCGCGCCGGCAGGATGGAGAGTCGCAGTGACGACGCGTCGTGAGTTCCTGGCCGGCACGGCGGCCATCGCCGCAGCGGCGCCGTTCCCCCGCCCGGCCATCGCGGCCGCGGAGCCGATCAAGTTCGGGGTGGTGCAGCCCTTCTCCGGCGGCCTCGAGCTGTTCGGCAATCAGGCCAAGCTCGGGCTGGAGCTGGCCAAGGCCGAGATCAACGCGGCCGGCGGCATCCTGGGCCAGCCGATCGACCTCATCTACGAGGACGACAAGACCGATCCGAAGACGGCCGTGGAACGGGCGACCTCGCTCGTGCGCAAGGATGGGGTCCTGGCCATCTCGGGGCCCATCACGTCCAACAACCGGGACGCGATGATGCCGCTGCTGTCGCGCGCCAAGGTCCCGCTGCTCTACGCCACCAATTACGAGGGCGGCGGATGCAACCGCTACCTGTTCTCGTTCAACACGATCCCCAATCAGGAGCTCGCCCGGCTGCTTCCGGTCATGCTCGAGAAGGGCGGCTCGAGCTTCTACATGTTCGGGGCCGACTACGTCTGGCCGCAGAAGATGTTCGAAGCGGCGCAGGTCATCGTCAAGGCGGGCGGGGGCACGGTGGCGGGCGTCGAACTCACGCCCTTCGGCGTGAAGGACTTCACCCCCGTGATCCGCCGCATCCGGGATACGGGCGCCAAGGTCCTGGTCCTCGCGCTGCCGGGCGCGGACGGCATCACCTTCGTCCGGCAAGCCGAGGACCTCGGCCTGCTCAAGGAGGTCACGATCGCGTTCCTCGGCTTCGGGGAACTCTACCTGGGCGCCTTCGGCGAGGGCAAGGCGCAGAACATCTGGGTCGCGGTCCCGTTCACGCAGTACATCGCCACCGACGCCGCCAAGGAGTTCGTGGCCCGCGCCCGCGCGCTCGGCGATCCCAAGACGCCGATCTCGCAATATGTCTTCACCCACTACAACTCCCTGATCGCCGCCAAGGCTGCGCTGGAGAAGGCCGGCAAGATCGATCGCGAGGCGCTGGTCGACGGGCTCGAGAACCTCACGATCGACGGTCCGACCGGCAAGGTGGCGATCGGCCACGACCACCATGTCACGCTCGACATGTTCCTGGCCCGCACCGAGGGGGCCGGCATGGTGGTCGAGGACCGGTTGGGGCCGATCGCGCCCGTCTCGGGATGCGCCTGACCGCGGCAGCCCTGGCCGGCGACGTTCGAACGACCGCCGCCGCGCCGGCGCCGGCCGAACCTCTGCTCGCGATCCGCGACCTCGTCCGCGTCTTCGGCGGGGTGCGGGCGATCGACGGTGTCGACCTGGCTCTGCCCGAGCGGGGCATGGCCTGCATCATCGGCCCGAACGGATGCGGCAAGACCACGCTGTTCAACCTGATCACGGGTCACGTCCGCCCCACCGCGGGCTCTCTCCGGTTCCGTGGGGCGGAGATCGCGGGCCGTTCGCCCCATGCCATCGCTGCGGCGGGCATCGTCCGGAAGTTTCAGGTCCCCTCCGTGTTCCCGGGCCTGAGCGTCGACGACAACCTTCGCGTGGCCGTCAGTGCGCGGCCCGGCCGCCGCAGCAGAGGGAGCGACCGTCTCGCCCTGCTGGACAGGGTGGGGCTGGCCGATGCACGGCACGAGCCGGCCGGCACGCTGCCGCACGGGCGCAAGCAGTGGCTCGAACTCGCCATGGTGCTCGCCACCGGGCCACGCCTCGTCCTGCTCGACGAACCCGCGGCCGGCATGACCCGCGCCGAGCGGCGGCAGACTGTCGAGTTGATCGCCCGGCTCCGCCAGGACAGCGACGTGGCGCTGCTCGTCATCGAGCACGACATGAGCTTCGTCGAGGCTCTGGCGTGCCCCGTCTCGGCGATGGTGCTCGGCCGCATCGTCGCCGCGGGACGGTTCGACGAGGTGCGGGCCGACGCCGCCGTCCGGGCCGCCTATCTCGGGCCGGCGCATGGCTGAGGCCGCCGGAAGCGACGCGCTGCGGCTCGTCGAGGTCGTCGCGGGCTACGGCGGCGGGGTGGTGCTGGACGGCGTGTCGCTCGCCGTGGCGCCGGGCGAGGCCGTCGCGGTGCTCGGCCGCAACGGCGCCGGCAAGACGACGCTGCTCAAGGCCATCATGGGCCTTGTGCCGTTGCGCCGGGGCAGCATCGCCTTCGGCGACAGCCGCATCGACGGGCAGCCGCCTTTCGCGGTGGCGCGCCGCGGCATCGCCTACGTGCCGCAGGGCCGGGAGGTGTTCGGCACCCTGACGGTGGCCCAGAACCTGATCCTGGGAAACCTCCGCGCCCCGACCGCCGACGAGGGCCTGGACGCCTTCCCCATGCTGCGGACCCGGCAGCACGAGCCGGCCGGGCGCCTGTCGGGCGGCCAGCAACAGCAGCTCGCCATCGCGCGGGCCATGATGGCCCATCCCCGCCTCATGCTGCTCGACGAGCCCTCCGAAGGCATCCAGCCCTCGATCGTGGCCGAGATCACGGCCACGCTGCGCGCGGCGGCGGCGAGGACCGGCATGGGGATGATCCCGGTCGAGCAGAACCTCGCCATGGCGCTGGAGCTCGCCACGCGCGTGATCGTGCTGGAGAACGGCCACGTGGTCGCGAACGAAGACGCCGCCCCGTTCCGCGCCGACCGGCGGCCGCTCGATCGGCGGCTAGGTCTTTAGGAGACAGGCGTGGAACGGATCGCCGTAGCCCTCTTCGACGGGTGCAATGCGACCCTGGTGCTGATCCTGGTGTCGCTCGGGCTCGCGGTCGTGTTCGGCCTCATGAACGTGATCAACATGGCCCACGGCGAGTTCCTGATCCTGGGCGCCTACGTGATGGTGGTCGGGACCCGGGCCGGCGTGCCATTCTGGGTGGCCTTCGCGCTCGCCCCGCTGGTGCTGGCCGGCCTCGGGCTGCTGATCGAGGAACTGCTGATCCGGCACATCTACCGGCGCCTGATCGACACCATCCTGGCGACCTGGGGGCTGTCGCTGCTGATCCGGCAGAGCCTGGTGCTCTGGTTCGGCCCCGGCTCCTACGGGGTCGCGGCCCCGGACCTCGGGTCGATCGTCCTGCTGGGCAGTCCTTACCCGGTATACCGGCTCGCGGTCATGGGGATCAGCGCGGGAACGATCGCCGCCACCGTCCTCGTGTTCTTCGGCACCCGGTTCGGCCTCGCGGCGCGTGCCGTCATCGCCAACCGGGACATGGCGGGGTGCCTGGGGATCGACACCCGCCGGCTGGACCGGATCACCTTCGCGTTCGGGGCGGCCCTCGCGGGGCTCGCGGGCGCGGCGGTCGCGCCACTGATCTCGATCGACGCCAATGCGGGCCTGGGCTGGCTGACGCCCGCCTTCCTGTCGATCCTCGTCGGCGGGCTCGGGTCGCTGGCCGGGCCGCTGGCCGGCGGGACGGCGGTCGGCGCCCTCGACAGCTTCACGACCGCGCTCCTGTCGCCCGTCTGGGCGCAGGTGGTCGTGTTCATCGGGGCCATCCTGGTCATCCGGGTCTGTCCGGACGGCGTGCTGGGCATCGCCCGGCGGGACGCGTGAGGTGAGCCTGTCCTCCGAGGCTTGGCTCGGCCTTTTGGCCCTGGGCGTCTTCGCGCTGCTGCCCGCCGCGGTGCCGGGCTGGGTGCTGCCGGATCTGGCGATCTACTTCACCTACGCGCTGTTCGCGGCGAGCCTCGCCTTCATCTGGGGCCAGGCCGGGCTTCTCAGCCTGGGGCACGCGGTGTTCTTCGGCATCGGGGCCTACACCATGAGCGTCGTGACGCTCGGCATGGTGCCCGGGCTCCCGGCCCTGCACTCCTCCTGGGTCGGGCTCGCGGCCGCCGTGGTGACGTCCGGCGCCTCCGCCTGGGGACTCGGGTGGTACTTCTTCGCGAGCCGCGGGCTGCGGGGCGCCTTCCTCGGCGTGGTGACGCTCGCGGTGGCGGCCATCGCCGAGCGCGTGGCCATCAACACGCCCTGGCTGGGCGGACTCAACGGGCTGCTGAACGTCCCGCCCCTGACCCTCGGCCTCAACGGCGAGGGCTTCGAGATCGTCGATCCCCTCCCCCTCTACGCCCTCGGTCTCGGGACGCTGGCGGTCGCCCTCGCGGTCGGGCTGTGGCTGGTCGCCTCCGATTTCGGGCTCGCGCTCGCCGCGATCCGGGAGAACGAGCTGCGCGCCTGGACCCTCGGCTACGACGTGCGGCGGCTCAAGCGGCGGGCCTTCGCCCTGGCGGGTGCCGCCGCTGGCCTGGCCGGCGCGCTGTTCGTCGCCCAGTTCGGCTTCGCCTCGCCCTCGCTGATCGGCTTCTCGCTGTCGGCCGACGTGTTGATCTGGGTGGCGGTCGGGGGCCGCAACGCCCTGGTGTCGGCGGCGCTGGGCGCTGTCGCCCTGCGGTTCATCGAGAGCCGGCTCTCCGGGCCCTTCGGCACCCTATGGCCGCTTCTGCTCGGAGGGCTGTTCATGATCTCCGTCGTGGCACTGCCGAACGGCCTGTTCGGCGGCATCGTCGCGCTGCTCGACCGATGGCGCCGGACCAGGAAGCGGGCGGGCGTGGGACGCCTCACCCCGAGCTGAGCCGCCTCCGACGCGGTGGGAGGAGCCGTCGCGGGCGTGATCGGAACCTGAAGGCGGCGTCATCCCGGGGGTGTTCAACGCCCCGGCTCGGCGCGTCGATGCCGAGGGAGATCACGCCACGGATCAGGATGCTGCCACACCGGCGGCCCCTGCGGCGACTGGCGCGCTTCTCGACGGTTGGTTGGGTCCGATCGAGACGGAGGTGCGGGACTTCATCGAAACGATGATCGAGGAAGAACCGGGCACGGCGCTCTCGCGCTGCGTCGCTGGGAGGCTGGCCCAGCGAGCGGCGACATCGGCCGCCACCTTCCCGTGCCGGACACGAGCCTCCGCCGGATCCTTGGTTCGAGGGCTGACCTTCTCCTCGCGCTTGCGACGAGCGCCATCAGAGGGGCGGGAACGCTTTTCCGGAACCAGTGGATGCCGCCATCGAGGTGCTTCCAGGGACGGGCCATCGTGAGGGGCATTTGTACCAAAAGGACAGCCCCAAACCGCTGTTTTGGCTCAAGTCTCTACGACACTGGGAGTTTCAGGGCCGCTGGCGGAGAGGGAGGGATGCCAAGGAAGCCGACTTTCTTCGATCTTTCAGCGCTCGATGCTATCGAATGGTTCAGCAAGCCATACCTATTGCCATACTGGCCCGAGATCTCCGTTTGGGATTGAGGTTGCCCCGCTTCGATGGACACCGATGATGCTTTCGCACGAGGTG
>CAXTFP010000022.1:0-13608 GCA_964243135.1 uncultured Lichenihabitans sp. | reverse complement strand
GCATGATCCCGTCGGGGGCGCCTCGCAAGCGCTATCGCGGGGGCGCCCCGGACGGCCTTGTCAATGCGCCAGGATGGCCAGGAGCAGCAGGGCCACGATGTTGGTGATCTTGATGGCCGGGTTCACGGCGGGGCCGGCCGTGTCCTTGTAGGGGTCGCCGACGGTGTCGCCCGTGACGGACGCCTTGTGGGCCTCCGACCCCTTGAGGTGGCGCACGCCGAGCTTGTCGACGAAGCCATCCTCGAAGCTCTTCTTGGCGTTGTCCCAGGCGCCGCCCCCCGAGGTCATCGACACCGCCACGAAGAGCCCGTTGACGATCACGCCGAGCAGCATGGCGCCCAGCGCCGCGAAGGCGTTGGCCTTCGAGCTCGACAGGAACAGCACCCCGAAATAGGCCACGAAGGGCGCCAGCACCGGCAGGAGCGAGGGAACGATCATCTCGCGGATGGCCGCGCGGGTCAGCATGTCGACGGCGCGGCCGTAGTCGGGCCGGTCGGTGCCCGCCATGATGCCGGGCTTGGTCTTGAACTGACGCCGCACCTCCTCGACGACGGCGCCCGCGGCCCGCCCCACGGCCGTCATGGCGATGCCGCCGAACAGGTAGGGGATCATGCCGCCGAAGATCAGGCCCGCCACCACGTAGGGGTTGGACAGGTCGAACGACACCACACCGACGTCCTTGAAGTAGGGGATCGTGTCGCCGTGGGCCGAGAAGAAGGCGAGGTCGTTGGAATAAGCCGCGAACAGCACCAGCGCGCCGAGGCCCGCCGAGCCGATCGCGTAACCCTTGGTGACCGCCTTGGTGGTGTTGCCCACCGCGTCGAGCGCGTCGGTGGCGTGCCGAACCTCCTTGGGCAGGCCCGCCATCTCGGCGATGCCGCCGGCATTGTCGGTCACGGGCCCGAAGGCGTCGAGCGCCACGATGATGCCGGCGAGGCCCAGCATGGTGGTGACCGCGATCGCGGTGCCGAACAGGCCGGCGAGCTGGTAGGTGAAGATGATGCCGGCCACGATGATGAGGGCCGGCAGCGCGGTGGATTCCAGCGACACCGCGAGGCCCTGGATCACGTTGGTGCCGTGCCCCGTGACGGAAGCCTGGGCGATCGACACGACGGGGCGCTTGCCCGTGCCGGTGTAGTATTCCGTCACCACGACGATCAGGCCCGTGACGATCAGGCCGCCGATGCCGCACAGGAACAGGTTGAACCCGTTGAGCACCCGCGTGCCCACCGTGCCGACGTCGCCCCAGCCGGTCACGAACTGGGTCGCGACCGCGAGCCCCACCACGGACAGGAGCCCGGTGACGATCAGGCCCTTGTAAAGCGCCCCCATGATCGAGTTGTTGGCCCCGAGCGTCACGAAATAGGTGCCCGCGATCGAGGTCACGATGCAGGTGGCGCAGATGGCGAGCGGGTACAGCATGGCGGCCGCGAGCCCGGCCTGGCCGGCGAAGAAGATGGAGGCCAGCACCATGGTGGCCACCACCGTGACCGCATAGGTCTCGAACAGGTCGGCCGCCATGCCGGCGCAGTCGCCGACGTTGTCGCCCACGTTGTCCGCGATGGTGGCGGGGTTGCGCGGGTCGTCCTCGGGGATGCCGGCCTCGACCTTGCCGACGAGGTCGGCGCCGACGTCCGCGCCCTTGGTGAAGATGCCGCCCCCGAGCCGGGCGAAGATCGAGATCAGCGACGCCCCGAAGCCGAGCGCCACCAGCGCGTCGATCACCTCGCGGTCGAGGACGTTGTCGGCGCGGATGCCGTGGCCCAGGGGACCGATCAGCACCGCGTAATAGACCGCGACCCCGAGGAGGGCCAGGCCGGCCACCAGCAGGCCGGTGACGGCGCCCGCCTTGAACGCGATGTCGAGCCCGCCCGACAGCGAGCGCGCCGCCGCCTGCGCGGTGCGGACGTTGGCCCGGACCGACACGTTCATGCCGATGAAGCCGGCCGCGCCCGACAGCACGGCGCCGACCAGGAAGCCCACCGCGACCGGCCAGGACAGGAGCAGCCCGAGCGCCAGGAAGATGACCACGCCGACGATGCCGATGGTGATGTACTGGCGCCGGAGGTAGGCCTGAGCGCCTTCCGCGATGGCGCCAGCGATCTCCTGCATGCGCGCTGTGCCGGGGTCGGCCGCCATGACCTGGTTGGCGGTGACGACGCCGTAGGCCAGAGCCAGAAACCCGGACAGAATGATCAACCACATCGGATTCATCGTGCGAAGCCTCCCCTGCGAGCCCTGCCGCATCGGCAGGACCTCGTGTTCCGCGAGCATCGCGTCGCCGCCGTGGGCGACGGGCTCCCGTTCGGAGTAGGATGCCCTCGAAACGCTCGCCTCCGCAACCGCCATCGCGGCCCGTCCCCGGGGCGATCGGGCGGCCCGTTCGCGGGAAGGGCAGGGTGCGGCCCGGCAGAATGGGCTTGAGCGGACGGTGCCGGTCGCCGAAGATCGCTCGGAGGGGTTCTCGGACTCACGAGAGCGGGACGGTCGAGCCTATGGCCCCTCTTTCGGCCGTCTCGAATCGCCCGCGACCCGCCCTCGGGAGGCGGCGTCGGGGGAGGGGAGCCACAGGTTCGGCGGCGTCGCGATCATCGAGGAAGACCCATCATGTTGAGAAGCCTGGATCTCGAAAGCCTGCGCGCGCTCTACGGCACGGGCGGCTTCGCGCCGGGCGACCTCGTCGAGTCCGTGCTGGCGCGCGCCGACGCCTGCGCGGATCCCGCGGTCTTCATCGCCCGCGTGGCGCCCAACGACCTGCGGGCCGCCGCGGCCGCGCTGGTGGCGCGGGCGCCCGAGCCCAACAGCCTGCCGCTGTGGGGCGTGCCCTTCGCGGTGAAGGACAACATCGACGCCGCCGGCCTTCCCACCACGGCGGCCTGCCCGGACTTCGCCTATGCGCCGCCGGCCGACTCCGCCGCCGTGGCGCGGCTGGTCGCGGCCGGCGCGCTGCTGATCGGCAAGACCAACCTCGACCAGTTCGCCACGGGGCTCAACGGCACGCGCTCGCCCTACGGGGCGCCGCGCTCGGTGTTCGACCCGGCCTACGTGTCCGGCGGGTCGAGCTCGGGGTCGGCCGTGGCGGTGGCGTCCGGCCTCGCGAGCTTCGCGCTCGGCACCGACACGGCCGGCTCGGGCCGGGTGCCGGCCGCCTTCAACAACCTCGTCGGCATCAAGCCGACCCCGGGGCTCGTCAGCACCTTCGGCGTGCTGCCGGCCTGCCGCAGCCTCGACTGCGTCACGGTGCTGTCGCTGACGGTGGCGGACGGCGTCGCGGTGCGGCGCATCCTCGACGGCTTCGACGCGCGCGACCCCTTCTCGCGCCGCGCCGCGCCCGCGTCCCTGCCGGCGCGCGGCCTGCGCGTCGGCGTGCTGGAGGGGGCGGAGCGGGAGTTCTTCGGCGACCGCGAGGCGGAGCAGCTCTACGACGCGGCCGTGGCGCGGGTGGGGGCACTCGGCGCGACCGTCGTGCCGGTCGACTACGCGCCGTTCCGCGAGGCCGCGACCCTGCTCTACGGCGGCCCCTGGGTGGCCGAGCGCCTGGCCGCGATCCTGCCGTTCTTCGACCGCCACCCCGAGGCCGTGGAGCCGACGGTGCGGGCCATCGTCGAGGGCGGGCGCGGCTATTCCGCGGTCGACGCCTTCGAGGGCCAGTACCGCTTGGCGGCGCTCCGTCACCGGACGGAGGCCGAATGGGCGAAGGCCGACGTGCTGCTGCTGCCCACTGCGCCCACCACCTACACGGTCGAGGCCATGACGGCCGACCCGGTCCGCCTCAACGCCAACCTCGGGCGCTACACCAATTTCGTGAACCTGCTCGACTGTTCGGCCATCGCGGTGCCGGCCGGCTTCGGGGCCGATGGCCTGCCCTTCGGCGTCACCCTGATCGGCCGCGCCTTCCGGGACGACGCGCTCGCGCCCTTTGCGGACGCCCTGCACCGCGCGGGGGGCGCCGGCATGGGGCGCGAGCGCGCTTCCCTCCCCGAGGCGCGGCCGGATGGCGGGCCCTCGGCCGGGCCCTGCCCCCTGGTGGTGGTGGGCGCGCATCTCAGCGGCATGCCGCTCAACCGCGAGATCCTCGACCTCGGCGGCCGGCTCCTGCGCGCCGGCCGCACCGCCGCGGACTACCGCCTCTACGCGCTGCCCGGCACGGTGCCGCCCAAGCCCGGGCTGGTCCGCGAGCCGGGCTTCGCGGGGCCGGGCATCGCGGTCGAGGTATGGGAGCTCGATCCGGCGGCCTTCGGGCTCTTCGCGTCGCGGATCCCCGCGCCGCTCGGCATCGGCAGGATCGGGCTGGACGACGGCACCGAGGCGAGCGGCTTCCTGTGCGAGGCCCATGCCGTGAAAGGCGCCGAGGAGGTGACGGCTTACGGGGGCTGGCGGGCCTTCGTCGCGGATCGGAGCCCCTCGCCGTGACGGCGGGCCGGCCCCCGCACGGGCCCTGGATGGGAGCGGTCAGCCCGACCCGGCCGCCCCTTCGTCGATGCGCCTCAGCACGGCGGCGAGCCGCTCGTCGCGGATGCCGAGCGCGGCCAAGTGGTCCTGGGTGCTGCTGACGTAGGCGCGGTTCGGCCCGGCGACGCCGTGGCCCCCGGCCACGAGCCGGGCCACCTCGGCGCCGCCCAACGCGCCCGCATATTGCGCGTGGTTGCGCCGGGCCGCGTAGCTCACGGCCGCCAGCCTGCGGCCGTCCGCGAGGCGCACCGGTGCCGCAATCTCGGCGTAGACGCCCGTGATCAGCTCGCGGCGCCGCACGGCGTCCAGGGTTGCGGCCCGCGCCGGGGCTGCGATACGGAAGCACAGGCCGACGCAGGAGCCGCCGCGGTCGAGACCCAGCACGAGGCCCGGCCGCTCGGGGGTGCCGCGGTAATGGTGCGAATAGATGCAGAGGGCCCGATGGTACCCGAACAGCCTCGCCCTCACCCGCTCCTCGAAGTCGAAGTCCGGCCTCCACATCAGCGATCCGTAGGCGAAGATCCACAGGTCGTCGCTGTCCGCCCGCATGTGTCCCCCTCGCTGCCGAGATCCCCGCTTAACGGGATCGCCCCCGCCTGGAAACCCGCGCGCCGCGGGAGCGCGCCGTGAGCGGGAGCGTCACCCTGCGCCGCAGCCGCCGGCGCCCCGGCGCCGTCGTGGTGGTGCCGCTGCTCTCGGCCGCGATCCTGGTGCTGGGCTGGTCGGTGCTGTGGGGCGTGGCGCGGCAGCAGGCCGTGGCGGGCCTCGACGGCCTCCTGGCCAGTGAAGCCGCGCACGGGCGTGTCTGGTCCTGCCCGGACCGCGCCGTCACGGGCTATCCGTTCCGCATCGCGCTGTCCTGCCGCGACCTGGGCTTCTCCGGCGCCGTCGACGGCGCCCCGGCCGAGGGGCGCCTCGCGGGCCTGTCGGCCGAAGCCTGGCTCTACGAGCCGAGCTCCGTCACCCTCGCCCTCACCGGCCCGATGGTTCTGACCACGGCCGACGGCCGCGCCGACTTCACCCTGGGCTGGACGAGCCTCAACGCCACGCTGCGCGGCCTCATCGGCGGGCTGAAACGCATCGAGGTCCTGGCCGAGGGCGCCGAGCTCGCGCGGCCCGACGGCGCCCGCGGCTCCGCCCGGCGCGTCGAACTCCACGCCGGCCCCGCGGCGTCGGCGATCGAGGGCACCGATGCCGTCGAGATCGCTGTCTCGGGCGCGGCCGTGCCGGCGCTCGACGCCGTGACGGGCGAGGGCGCCGCCGTCGAGGGCCTGTTCTCCGGCACGGTGACGCGCGCCTACGGCGACCTGCCCGACTTCGGGCCCGCCACCGTGGAGCGATGGCGCCGGGGCGGTGGCCGGCTCGACGTGTCCCGCCTCACCCTCACCAAGGGGCCGCTCTCGCTCGGCGCCGCCGGCACCCTGGGGCTCGACGATCTGCACCGCGTGCAGGGGCGGCTCGACGCCGATCTCGGCGGCTTCGAGCCCCTCGCCAAGCGTTTCGGCGTGTCGCTGCAGGCCGTCGCGGTCGGCGGGCTGCTGGGCAACCTCCTCGGCACGAAGCCGGCCCCCGCCGGCGCCCCCGGCGGCGTGGCGCTGCCCGTCGCCCTCTCGGACGGGACCGTGTCGGTCGGGCCGTTCAAGACCGGCCTGCGGTTGGCGCCCCTCTATTGACGCGCCCGCGCTGGAGCCGCCGACCGTCCCGATCCGATCATCGCCGCCCGTTCCCTCACCCGCGAGGTCGCACCGTGCCCCGTCGTCGCCTCCTCGTCCTGCTGCTCCTGTCGGCCCTCGTGGCGACCACCGCCCGGGCCCAGGCGCCCGGCCAGGTGGCCGGCGACCTCGACCGCGCCAAGCAGGTGATCGACGCCGTGGACCAGCGGCTGGTCCGCGGCGAGCTGTCGGACGCGGCGCTCCAGCAGCTCCGCACCGAGATCGACCCCGTGTCGGCGCAGATGAACGGGGTCGCGGCCGACCTCGCGCCGCGGATCGCGGCCGTGAAGGATCGGCTGGCCCAGCTCGGCCCCAAGCCCGACGCCAGTGCCGGCGCCACCGAGGCGCCCGCCGTCTCGGACGAGCGCACCGCGCAGCAGAAGCTGTTCGACGACCTCGACGCCACCGCCAAGCGCGCCAGGGTGCTGGCCGTGCAGGCGTCGCAGGTGAGCGACACCGTCGTGGGGCGCCGCCGCGCCCTCTTCGCCCATGACCTCTTCGCGCGCTCGGCGAGCCTGCTGAGCCCCGGCCTGTGGAGCGCCGTGGCGAGCGAGGCGCCGGACGACGCCGGGCGGGTCGCCGTCCTGACGGAAAACTGGGGCCGGGCCGCCTATGACGGGCTGTCGCCCTGGCGCCGGCTGGCCCTCGGGCTGCTGCTGGCGCTGCTCGTCGCGCTCTACTACCCCGCTTGGCGGGTCGCCGTGCGGCTGCGCGGCCGCGACCCCGCCGCCAAGCCGTCGCGCCTGCGCAAGGCCATGGGCGCGCTGCGCGTCGCCGTCGTGACGGGTGCCGTGCCCATCGGGGCCGTGCTGGCGCTGGGCGGGCTCGTGAACCTGTTCGACCTGCCGACCCTGCTCCAGCCCCTGGGGGTCGCGCTGACGGTCGCGGTCACGGTCGTGGCGGTCGGCACGGGCCTCGCGCGCGGGCTCTTCGCGCCCAAAAGCGCCAACTGGCGCCTGCCGCCGGTCGACGACGCCACCGCCAAGAACGTCTACCACCTCACCATCACCACCACGGCGATCGTGGCGGCCGTGCACGTCGTCGAGGCCGTCAATGACTTCATCGGCGTGGGCGTGCCGACCGCCATCGCGACGCGCGGCCTGGGCTCGCTGGCGGTCGCGGCGGCCCTAGGCCTGGCGCTGCGCCGGGCTTGGCAGCGCCGCCACGAGGCCGCGCGGCGCGGGCCGGCGAGCCAGCGCTGGTCGACGCTGCTGCGCATGGCCGGGCGCGCCGCGTCGCTGACGCTTCTGTTCTGCGTGCTGGTCGGCTTCGTGGCGTTCTCGGCCTTCCTGGTGGAGCAGCTGATCGCGGTCGCGGGCACGCTGGCGCTGCTCTACCTCCTGCTGATCCTGACCGAGGAGGGTTTCGCGGCACTGTCGAAGCCCGACGCGGCACCCGACGAGGGGCTGGCGGGGGTGTTGGGGATCCGGCCCGACACGCTCGACCAGCTCACCATCCTCCTGTCCGGCGCCGTCAAGGTCGCGCTCTACCTCGCGGCCGTGCTGCTGATCCTCGCGCCCTGGCGCATCGCGTCGGGCGACATGCTGGCCACCGCCCAGGCGGCCTTCTTCGGCTTCGCCATCGGCGGCGCCACCATCTCGATCTCCTCGGTGATCGTGGCCTTCGCGCTGTTCGCCGCCGCGGTCGCGGCGACGCGGGCCGTGCAGCGCTGGCTGGAGACGCGGTTCCTGCCCCGAACCAAGCTCGACACCGGGCTGCAGAACTCCCTCGTGACCAGCCTCGGCTACGTGGGGGTCCTCGTGGCGCTGGGCCTGTCGCTGGCCTATCTCGGCCTCAGCTTCGAGCGCCTGAGCCTCATCGCCGGCGGCTTGTCGCTCGGCATCGGCCTGGGGCTTCAGGGCGTCACCAACAACTTCGTGTCCGGCCTCATCATGCTGTGGGAGCGGGCCGTGCGGGTGGGGGACTGGGTGGAGGTGGGCTCCGAGCAGGGCTTCGTGCGGCGCATCAACGTCCGCTCGACCGAGATCGAGACCTTCGACCGCGCCACCGTGATCGTGCCCAACGCGAGCCTCGTCTCGGGCGTGGTGAAGAACTGGGTCCGCAACGACCGCGTGGGCCGCCTGAGGATGCCCTTCACCGTGCCACTGTCCGCCGACCCCGAGGCGGTCCGCACGGCGCTGATCTCCACCGCCAAGGCGCACGAGCGGGTGCTCACCATCCCGACGCCGAGCGTGCTGTTCACGGCGCTGACCGACGCCAACATGAGCTTCGAGCTGATCTGCTTCATCGAGGACGTGGAAAGCCGCGCCCGGGTGACGAGCGATCTCCTCTACGACATCCACGCCAAGCTGAAGGCCGCGGGCTACGCCGACCCGCCCCCCGCCCCCACGGTGTCGAGCCCGGCGCTCGACAGGCTCGACACCTGGCTGAACCAGAAGCTCGCCGAGGATCGGGGGCAGGGGCGGGCCGCGGCGGAGTAGGGCGTGGGACGCGCCGTCGGAGTTGAATGTCGCGGCCGCGTCGTGCAGGGTCGTGGGATCGGAGGGTCTGGGATGATCGAGTCCGTCGCCGCCAAGCGCGCTGAAGTGGCCGAGCTTTGCCGCCGCTACCATGTCCGGCGGCTCGACGTCTTCGGCTCCGCCGCGCGGGGCGTCGACTTCACGGACGAGTCCGACATCGACCTCCTGATCGAGTATGAGCCGGGTCACACGCCATCTTGGCACCCCTTCTTTGAACTTCGCGAGTCCTTCGCGGCGCTGTTCGGCCGCGAGGTCGACCTCGCGATGGACAGTGCGATCAAGAACCCCTATCTGCGCGCCAGCATCGAGCGCTCGCGAGAGCCGCTGCATGGGCCGTGATCCACGCAGTCTATTGTGGGATGCTCGTCTCAGCGCCGACGCCATCCTGCGGTTCACGACTGAAAAATCTCTCGACGAGTATCTGTCAGACGAGATGCGCCGTGCCGCCGTCGAGCGGCATCTCGCGATCATCGGTGAGGCGCTGAACCGCTTGAGGCGGCTCGACCCGTCTCTCGCCGCCCGCATCCCTGCTCTCGGCGAAGCAGTGGCGCTTCGGAATGTCCTGATCCACGGCTACGCGACGATCGACAGCGACGCGGTTTGGTCGACCGTTCATGATGATCTGCCCGGTCTCATCGAGGTACTGGCGGCTTTGCTCGCCGAACCGGGCGAGCCCTGAGCCGCACCATCCGCCCTTCCCACCCGTCTCCCCGACCCCTATGCTCGCCCCTCGCCAACCCCGAAGGGAGAGCGGGGAAAGATGGACGACGCCATAGGCGGCCGACCCAAGCGCCGCACGATCACCGACCAGGAGGCGCTCCAGTTCCACGCGCAGGGGCGCCCTGGCAAGCTCGAAGTCATCGCCACCAAGCCGATGGCGACCCAGCGCGACCTGTCGCTGGCCTATTCGCCCGGCGTCGCCGTGCCGGTGAAGGCCATCGCCGAGGACCCGAGCCGCGCCTACGACTACACCGCCAAGGGTAACATGGTGGCCGTGATCACCAACGGCACGGCCATCCTCGGCCTCGGCAACCTCGGCGCGCTGGCCTCCAAGCCCGTGATGGAGGGCAAGGCGGTGCTGTTCAAGCGCTTCGCCGACATCGATTCCATCGACCTCGAAGTCGATACCGAGGACTCGGACGCTTTCGTGGCCGCGGTGCGCTACCTCGGCCCGTCCTTCGGCGGCATCAACCTGGAGGACATCAAGGCGCCTGAGTGCTTCATCATCGAGGAGCGCCTGCGCGAGCTGATGGACATCCCCGTCTTTCACGACGACCAGCACGGCACCGCCATCATCGCGGCGGCCGGCATGCTCAACGCCATGACGCTGACCGGCCGCGACATCCGCGACACCCGGCTCGTGTGCAATGGCGCGGGCGCCGCCGGCATCGCCTGCCTCGACCTCATCAAGGCCATGGGGTTCCAGCCGGGCAACGTCCTGCTCTGCGACACCAAGGGCGTGGTGTACCAGGGCCGCGAGGGCGGCATGAACCAGTGGAAGTCGGCCCACGCCGTCCCCACCGATCGGCGCACCCTCGCCGAGGCCATGGAGGGTGCCGACATCTTCTTCGGCCTTTCGGCCCAGGGCGCGCTGACGGCCGAGATGGTGCGGAGCATGGCGCCGCGGCCGATCATCTTCGCCATGGCCAACCCCGACCCCGAGATCACCCCGGAGGAGGCCCACGCGGTGCGCGACGACGCCATCGTGGCGACGGGGCGCTCGGACTATCCGAACCAGGTCAACAACGTGCTGGGTTTCCCCTACATCTTCCGCGGGGCGCTCGACGTGCGGGCCACCACCATCAACATGGAGATGAAGGTCGCGGCCGTGCACGCCCTGGCGGACCTCGCCCGCGAGGACGTGCCCGACGAGGTGGCGGCCGCCTACGGGGGCGCGCGGCCGCGCTTCGGCCGCGACTACATCATCCCGGTCCCCTTCGACCCGCGGCTCATCCACAGGGTGCCGCCCGCGGTGGCCCGCGCCGCCATGGAGACCGGCGTGGCCCGCCGGCCCATCACCGACATGAAGACCTACGCGGCGCAGCTTTCCGCCCGGCGCGACCCCGTGGCGGGCGCGCTGCAGCGCATCGTCGAGCGGGTGCGGCGCTTCCCCAAGCGCGTCATCTTCGCCGAGGGCGAGGAGGAGCAGGTGATCCGCGCCGCCCTCAGCTTCACCAACCAGGGCCTCGGCACCGCGCTGCTGGTGGGGCGCGAGGACCGCATCAAGGCCACGGCCGCGGCGGTCGGCGTCGACATCGCCGAGCAGCGCGGCATCGAGATCCACAATGCCCGCGTGTCGCGCCGCAATGCCGCTTACGCGCAGTTCCTGTACCAGCGGCTCCAGCGCAAGGGCCTGCTGTTCCGCGACTGCCAGCGCCTCATCAACCAGGACCGCAACCACTTCGCGGCCGCGATGCTGGCCAACGGCGACGGCGACGCCATGGTGACGGGCGTGACGCGCAACTTCTCCGTGGCGCTCGGCGAGGTGCAGCGGGTGATCGACGCGAAGCCCGGCCACCGGCTGATGGGGGCCTCGCTGGTGCTGTCGCGCGGCCGCACCGTGCTGGTGGCCGACACCGCCATCACCGAGATGCCGAACGCCGAGGACCTGGCGCAGATCGCCGTCGAGGCCGCGAGCGTGGCGCGGCGGCTCGGCTACGAGCCCCGCGTCGCCCTACTGGCCTTCTCGACCTTCGGCCACCCGCCGGGCGAGCGCTCGGAGCGCGTGCAGGACGCCGTGAAGATCCTCGACCGGTCGCACGTCGACTTCGAATACGACGGCGAGATCGCCGCCGACGTGGCGCTGAACCGCGAGCGGATGGCCGCCTATCCGTTCTGCCGCCTGTCGGACGTCGCCAACGTGCTGGTGATGCCGGCCTTCCACTCGGCCTCCATCTCGACCCACATGCTCCAGGAGATGGGCGGCGCGACCCTGATCGGCCCGATGATCGTCGGCCTCGACCGCGCCGTGCAGATCGTGCCGCTCGGCGCGCGCGACAGCGACATCGTCAACATGGCGGCGCTGGCGGCCTTCAACATCGGGGGTTGAGCCGTGGCGCTGGATACATCGCCGTTCCGCCGGGCGATCCTGCAGCTCGAACGAGGCCTGACCGAGGCTCGGGCCGAACCGGATCGCGAGGTGGTCCGCGACGGCGTGATCAAACGCTTCGAGTACACCTGTGAGCTGTGTCACAAGTTCCTGCGCCGCTTCTTCGAGGAGACGGAACCGACGCAGGACGGTCTGAGGGAGCTGAGCTTTCCCGCGCTGATCCGGCTCGGCTCGGAGCGAGGCTTGCTGAGCAATGGCTGGGATATCTGGAGTGATTACCGTACGGCGCGCGGCACCACCAGCCACACCTATGACAGCGTCAAAGCCGCGGGTGTCTTCGCGCAGGTGCCCGCCTTCCTTGAGGACGCACGGGCGTTGCTCGACGCGATCGACCGTAGAATCCAGTCGATGTGACGGAGATCCTCGACGTCGATCCACGCTGGAAGGCCCTGGTGGACGACATCCTCTGCCTCCACGCGCCGCGACCCTGCCGCATCTGGGCCTTCGGCTCCCGCGTCCCCGGCAGGGCCCGGCGCTTCTCCGACCTCGACCTCGCGTTCGATGCCGGCCGTGCGTTGACTCTGCATGACACGGCTGTTCTCGCCGATGCTTTCGAGGAGAGCGATCTTCCCTGGCGCGTCGACATCGTTGACCTCGTGACCTGCTCGCCCACCTTCCGCCGCGATGTGGAAAGCCATGCCCTCCTCGTGTTCGAGCGGGGTGAAGCCGACTGACGAGACGGCGGCGGTCAGGCAGCGTCCGAGCGATGGAGTTCGCCGGCCGCCTCCATCTCGCGGCGGAGCCACTCCGGTGCGATGTCGAAGCCGTTGGGCCAAGTCGGCGCACCGAAATCGAGGGACACCTGAGCGAAGTACGACGGGTCGCGCAGGGGCGCCAGCATGGGGCCGGGCTCGGCCGACATGGCGGAAAAGTCGTGCTCGCCGGCCGAACCGTCCGAGAAGTGGACGCGCAGCGTGAACGCGCCGAGGCAGTCGAGATGGGCCACATCGATCACGTGCAAACCTTTCGAACTGCGAACGGTGAGCCGCCCGTGGATGGCGCTATCCCCGCCGTGCGCCCGTCGCCGGATCGCGCTATGATGGCCCCAATGGCTGCCATCCGCTTCACCGACCGCAGAGCCGCTCCGCCGCCGGCCCCGCCGCCGCCCGACCTCGACGCCGATTCCGCACCGGGCCCCGATCCCGGCCCCGACCGCGTCACCCCCATGATGGCGCAATATCTCGGCATCAAGGCGCAGCACCCGGACGCGCTGCTGTTCTACCGCATGGGCGACTTCTACGAGCTGTTCCAGGAGGATGCGGTCGTGGCATCCTCCGTGCTCGGCATCGTGCTGACCAAGCGCGGCAAGCACAACGGCGAGGACATCGCCATGTGTGGCGTCCCGGTCGAGCGCTCGGACGACTACCTCCACACGCTCATCGCGCGCGGCCACACGGTGGCGATCTGCGAGCAGACCGAGGATCCCGCCGAGGCGAAGAAGCGCGGCTACAAGTCCGTCGTGCGCCGCGCCGTGGTCCGCATCGTCACGCCCGGCACCATCACGGAGGAGCGCCTGCTGGAGCCGGGGCGCGCCAACCTTCTGGCGGCCCTGGCGCGGGTGCGGCGCGACGAGGCGAACTGGACCTACGGGGTCGCGGCCGTCGACATCTCGACCGGCGCCTTCACCGTGGCCGAGGCGCCCGAGTCCGGCCTCGGCGCCCTGCTGGCCCGGCTGGAACCTCGCGAGATCGTCGTGTCGGACGCCGCCGGCGAGCCCGGCCTGCGCGCCATCCTGGAGGACGCACCCGGCACCGTCACCCGCGTGGCGCGCGAGCCCGCCGACGCGGGGGCGGCCGAGCGGCGCCTCGCCGAATGGTACGGGGTCGGCACGCTCGACGGCTTCGGCGCCTTCACC
>CAXTFP010000021.1:0-13700 GCA_964243135.1 uncultured Lichenihabitans sp. | reverse complement strand
CGACGTCCGTTCCGCTGATCAGGCCGGCGAGACTGCCACGCGCGAGGCCCTTCATGCCCCAGCAGCCGTTCAAGATCGTCCTGATCAAGCCCTCTCACTACGACGACGACGGCTACGTCATCCAGTGGTGGCGCTCGACGATCCCCTCGAACAGCCTCGCCAGCGTCCAGGGCCTGCTGGCGGACTGCGCCGAGCGGCACGTGCTCGGCCCCGAGGTCGACATATCGGTCCACAGCATCGACGAGTGCAACACGATCGTCGACGTCCGCCGCATCACGGCGGACCTCAAGGCCGCGGGCGCGGGCTTCGTCGGCATCGTCGGCGTGCAGTCGAACCAGTTCCCCCGCGCCCTCGACCTCGCCCGGCAGTTCCGGCGCTCGAACCTGCCGGTGGTGATCGGCGGCTTCCACGTCAGCGGCTGCATCTCCATGCTGCCCACCCTGCCGGACGACCTGAAGGAGGCCCTCGACCTCGGCGTGGTCCTGTATGCCGGGGAGGGCGAGAACCGGCTGGCGCAGCTCCTGTCGGATATTCAGGCCGGCGCCGCGCAGCCGATCTACGATCACCTGAAGGACATGCCGGACATGAGCGCGGCCGGGCTGCCGCTGCTCCCGCGCGACGTGGTGACGCGCGTGGTGGGCCATTACGGCAGCTTCGACGCGGGCCGCGGCTGCCCGTTCCAGTGCTCCTTCTGCACCATCATCAACGTCCAGGGCCGCAAGTCGCGGTTCCGCACGGCCGACGACGTCGAGGCCATCGTGCGGGCCAACGCCGCGCAGGGCATCACGCGCTTCTTCGTGACGGACGACAACTTCGCCCGCAACAAGAACTGGGAGCCGATCCTCGACCGGCTGATCCGGCTGCGCGAGGTCGAGGGGCTGAAGATCCGGCTGATCCTCCAGGTCGACACGCTGTGCCACCGCATCGACGGCTTCATCGCCAAGGCGGCGCGCGCCGGCTGCAACAACGTCTTCATCGGGCTGGAGAACATCAACCCGCAGTCGCTGATGGGCACCAAGAAGCGGCAGAACAAGATCTGGGAATACCGCGAGATGCTGCAGGCCTGGCGGGCCGAGAAGGTGATGACCTGGGCGGGCTACATCCTGGGCTTCCCGACCGATACGCCGGAGTCGATCAAGCGCGACATCGAGACCATCAAGCGCGAGCTGCCGGTCGACATCCTGGAGTTCTTCTGCCTCACGCCCCTGCCGGGCTCGGAGGACCACAAGGTGCTGGCGTCGCGCGGCGTCGCCATGGACCCGGACATGAACAAGTACGACCTCGAACACGTCTGCACGGCCCACCCCGTCATGTCGAAGGACGAGTGGGAAGCGGTGTACCGCGACGCCTGGACGACCTACTACACGGACGACCACGTCGAGACGATCTTGCGCCGCGCCGTCGCAAGCGGGCTGAAGCCGAAGAAGATGGCCAACATCCTCACGGCCTTCGCGGGCGGCTCGCGCATCGAGGGCGTCCACCCGCTCCAGCTCGGCGTGATCCGGCGCAAGGACCGCACGCAGCGCCGCAGCGGCCTGCCGATCGAGAGCCCGCTGGTGTTCTACCCGCGCCGTGTCGTCGAGCAGGCCCGCACGATCACCCGCTGGCTGGCGCTGGCCCACCGTTACCGGTCCATCATGAAGCGCGTCACGGCCGACGCCGAGGGCGCCGCCTACGTGGACGAGGCGCTCCGAGTCTCGCCCCATGCCACGGAGGAGCTGCCGAACTTCGTGCAGGCCTTCGCCGACAAGATCCCGCAGACCCACGGCGCCCCGGTGCGCCGGACGGCCGCGGAATAGCGACGGCGGTTATCCTCACTCCGCCGCGCGCAGGAGGTCGGCGAGGTCGAGCCGGCGGGTGTACATGCCGAGCCCGCCGGAGGCGTCGGTGGGCCACAGCTCGCGCGGGCGGTCCCAATAGAGTTCGACGCCGTTGCCGTCGGGGTCGCGGAGGTAGAGCGCCTCGCTGACGCCGTGGTCGCTGGCGCCGTCGAGCGGGATCTCGGCCGCGATGAGGCGGCGCAGCGCGTCCGCCAGCGCCGCGCGGGTGGGATACAGCACCGCCGCGTGGAACAGCCCCGTGGTGCCGGGCGCCGGCGGCGACCCGCCGAGGCTTTCCCAGGTGTTGAGGCCGATGTGATGGTGGTAGCCACCGGCCGACACGAAGGCCGCCTGCCCCCCGAAGCGCTGCATCAGGTTGAATCCCAGCACCCCGCAGTAGAAGCCCACCGCCCGGTCGAGATCCGCCACCTTGAGGTGGACGTGGCCGAGCGTGGCGCCCGGATGGATCGGGCCGAAGGCGGACGGCGTCGGTGTGTCAGTCATGTCGGATCTCCAGCTTGGTCGGCGGCGGACGGGCCCGATCCCATCATGCCCCGGCCCGCGACCGAAATGCCACGGGGATCGAAACCGGCGCGTGACCGCCCGGCCTTCCTTTCGCCGGCAAACTCCCCGTAAACAGCGCGGCTGGCCCGGAGACCCCGCGCCGTCCCCGTCCGCCACGGCGCGGGATGCGCCGGGCATTCGGCGGCAGGGCGATCGGTGGCTCTGGAGATCCGAAGGTGGCAGGCTTCGCCGGGTGGGCGGACGGGACGGGACGGTCGCACGGGCGGCGGGCGTGGGCCGTCCTGCCGGCGCTGGCCTTGGCGCTCGCCGCCTGCACCTTCGACGAGGCCCGTCCCGGCCTCGACGTAGCGGTGCCGGCGCGGTTCGACCGCGGCGGGAGCCGCGCGGCGCCGCCCGTCCTCCCGGTCGACTGGCCGCGGATCTTCGGCTCGCCCGAACTGTCGCGGCTGTCGGACTTCACGGCACACGACAACTTCGACGTGGCGGCGGCGGCGGCCCGCATCCTCCAGGCCGACGCCCAGACGGCCGTGTCGAGCGCGCCCCTGTTCCCGCAGGCGACGTCCTCGGACACGTCGGGGCGGAGCTTCACGCCCTCGACGCTGCGCGGGTCGACGGGCGGCGGCGGCCGCACGGTCGCGACCAACAGCTTCAACCTGGGCCTCACGGCGAGCTACGAGCTGGACCTGTGGGGCCGCAACCGCTTCGCGAGCCTCGCGGCCGTCGAGAACGCGGCAGCGGCGCGCTTCGCCCGCGACGCGCTGGTGCTGTCCTCCGTGGCGGCCGTGGCCAACAGCTACTTCTCGCTCCTGTCGGCGCAGGACCGGCTGAAGATCGCCGACGACAACCTGCGCGACGCGCGCTTCGGGCTGGAGGCCATCAAGGGCCGGCTCGCGGTCGGCACCGTCACGGCCCTGGAGGTCGCGCAGCAGCAGAGCGTCGTCGACCAGCAGCTCGCCATGTTCCCGCCCCTCCAGCAGCAGTTGCAGCAGGCCAAGACCGCCATCGCGTTGCTGACCGGGCGGACGCCCGAGAGCCTCGCCGTCCGAGGTGGCAGCCTGCGGGCCCTGAAGCCCCCGGTGATCCCGTCCGGCGTCCCCTCGCAGGTCCTCCGGCGCCGGCCCGACGTGGCCGAAGCGGCGGCATCGGTCGCCTCGGCCGACGCCTCGGTGCTGTCGGCGCGCGCCGCGCTGTTCCCGACGCTCAGCCTCACGGCGACGGGCGGCGTCGAGAGCACGGCGCTGCGGACGCTGCTGTCGCCGGCCGCCGCCTTCGGCAGCTTCGGGGCCGGGCTCGCCTCCCCGCTGCTCGACGGGGGGGCGCTGAAGGGCGAACTCGACCTCCAGCGCGGGCGCGACCTCGAAAGCCTGCAGGACTACCGGAAGTCCGTGGTCCAATCCCTCGTCGACGTCGAGAACGCCCTCATCGCGGTCGAGCAGAACACCGAGCACGAGAAGCGTTTGGCCGCAGTCGTCGCCTCGGCCCGCCTCGCTTATGATATCACCAAGATCCGCCTGCGCGAGGGCACCATCGACATCCTCACCGTCCTCAACACCGAGCAGACGCTGTTCTCGGCGCTCGACGCCGAGGCCGTGGTGCGGCTCGCGCGCTTCACGGCGCTGTCCAGCCTCGCCCAGGCGATCGGCGGCGGCTGGACGCGGCCCGACCTCCTCGAACTGCCGGCGCTCGACGGGCTGGCGCCGGTGCCGCAGGAAGCCGTCCGCCCCGACCCGACGCCCGCGCAGGGGCTCCGGACCGATCGCGCGGGCTACACGGCGGGCGGTCCTGCGGGCGCGGGTGGATCATGAAGCGCTTTTTCCTCCTCACCCTGATCCTGCTGTTCGGCGCCGGCGTCCTGGCCGAGCGGTTTCCCGCGCTTCACGCCCGGGTACCCTGGCTGCCGGACGTGCCCGGCCTCGCCTCCGGCCGGACCGGCGACGGGGCGGACTCGGGCCGGTCCGCCGAGGGCGGGTCGAAGAAGCGCAAGCGCTTCTCGGCCGACGGCCCGATCCCGGTGCTGGCCGCCCCCGCCCGCTACGCCGACATCCCCGTGACGGCCGACGTGCTCGGCACCGTGCAGGCCACGAACAGCGTCCTGGTGCGCAGCCAGGTCGACGGCAAGCTCGTCGAGGTCGATTTCAAGGAGGGGCAGGAGGTGAGGAAGGGCGACGTCATCGCCCGCATCGACCCCGCCACCTACAAGGCGCTCTACGACAGCGCCGTCGCCAAGAAGGCCCAGGACGAGGCCATGCTGAACAACGCGCAGGTCGACCTCGTGCGCTACAGCAAGCTGGCCGAAACCCAATACGGCTCGCACCAGCAGGCCGACACGCAGAAGGCCCTGGTGGCGCAATATGCGGCGCAGCTCGCCCAGGATCAGGCGTCGATCGACAACACCAAGGCGACGCTCGACTACGCCACGGTCCGCTCGCCCATCGACGGGCGCACGGGGCTGCGCTCCGTCGACGCCGGCAACCTCGTCCACGCCAGCGACGCCACCGGCATCGTCACCGTGGCGCAGGTGAAGCCCATCGCGGCCGTGTTCAACCTGCCCCAGCAGTGGCTGCGGCAGGTCAACGCCGCCGCTGCCCGGGGCGCGCCGCGGCTGGAGGCGCGCGACGGCGACAACGGCGAGGTACTCGACGCCGGCGCCCTCGACGTCGTGGACAACACCGTCGACCAGACCACCGGCACGGTGAAGATGAAGGGCAGCTTCCCTAACACCGACGGCCAGCTCTGGCCCGGCCAGTTCATCAACCTGCGCCTCTACGTCGACACGCTGACCCACGTCGTCGTCGTGCCGACCTCGGCGGTGCAGCGCGGGCCGGACGGCGCCTTCGTGTACACCGTCAAGGACGGCCACGCCGCGATGACGGTGGTCGCGACGGGGCGCCAGACCGAATCCGACACGGTGCTGACCGCCGGCCTCGCCCCGCCCGCCCAGGTCATCACGACGGGCTTCACGCGGCTGACCGACGGCGCCGCCGTCGCGGTCTCGGGAAGCCCGGAGGCGATCGCCAAGCCGGGCGACCAGGCCGAAGCCGAGTCGGCGGACGACGACGGGGCGGCGAAGGCCGAAGAGGCGCCGAAGCCCGACGCGAAGCCGGCCGGGACCGAGCACCGCAGGCACCGCCGCGAGGGCGCCGCGGCCGGGGCGACGAACTGATGCGCGGCGCCCCTTGAGCATCTCGTCACCCTTCATCCTGCGCCCCGTCGCGACGGCGCTGCTCGCCGTGGCGGTGCTGCTGGCCGGGCTGATGGGCTACCGGCAGCTGTCGGTGTCGTCCCTGCCCCAGGTGGATTTCCCCACCGTCCAGGTGACGACCCAGCTCCCCGGCGCCAACCCGGACACGATCGCCACGCTGGTGACGGCCTCGCTGGAGCGGCAGTTCGGGCAGATCCCCTCGCTCGCCGCCATGTCGTCGCAGAGCTCCTTCGGCCTGAGCCAGGTCACGCTCCAGTTCAACCTCGACCGCGACATCGACGCCGCCGCTCAGGACGTCCAGTCGGCCATCAACGCCGCCGCCTCGACCCTGCCGCGCAACCTCCCCTACCCGCCCACCTATTCCAAGGTGAACCCGGCCGACACGCCGGCCCTGACCCTGGCGCTCACCTCGCGCAGCGTGCCGCTGCGCGACCTGAGCGACGTCGCCGACACGCTGCTCGCCCCGCGGCTGTCCCAGGTGTCGGGGGTGGGGCACGTGTCGGTCGAGGGCAACATCCGCCCCGCCGTCCGCATCCAGGCCGACCTGCCGCGGCTCGCGGCTTACGCGATCTCGCTCGAAGACCTGCGCGCCGCCATCGTGGCGGCCAACGTGGCGGGCTCCAAGGGCTCGCTCGACGGCACGACCCAGGCCTACACCATCGCGGCCAACGACCAGATCGACGCCGCCAAGTCCTACGAGCCGATCGTCATCGCCTATCGCAGCGGCGCGCCGGTGCTGCTGCGCGACGTGGCCCGCGTGGTGGACGGGCTGGAGAACAGCCGCGTCGGCGGCTGGTACGGCGGCGAGCCCGCCGTGATCATCGACGTGCAGCGCCAGCCCGGCGCCAATATCGTCGAGACCGTCGACCGCGTGCTGGCCGAACTGCCGCGCTTGCAGCGCTCGCTCAGCGCCGGCACCACGCTCAAGGTGGTGCACGATTCCACCGACACGATCCGCGCCTCGATCCGCGACGTCGAATCCACCCTGGCGCTGAGCGCCGCCCTCGTGGTGCTGGTGGTGCTGCTGTTCCTGCGCACCGTGCGGGCCACCGTCATCGCAGGCGTGACGCTGCCCCTGTCGATCGTGGCGACCTTTGGCGTTATGTGGGCGGCGGGGTTCAGCCTCGACAACCTGTCGCTGATGGCCCTGACGATCGGCACCGGCTTCGTGGTCGACGACGCGATCGTGATGATCGAGAACGTGGTGCGCCAGATCGAGGAGGGCGAGCCGCCGCTGCAGGCCGCCCTGAAGGGCGCGCGCGAGATCGGCTTCACGGTCGTGTCGCTCACGGCCTCGCTGATCGCGGTCTTCATCCCGCTGCTGTTCATGACCGGCATCGTCGGCCGCCTGTTCCGCGAGTTCGCGATCACGCTCACCTTCGCCGTGGTCGTGTCGGCCATCATCTCCCTGACGCTCACCCCCATGATTTGCGGCCGGCTGCTCCGGGCGACGGGGCGCGGCGGCCGTGAGCCCTGGCTCGCCCGGGCCGCCGAGGCGCCGATCGCGTGGATGGCGCGGGGCTACGAGGCGACCCTGGGCTGGGCCCTGCGCCGCCAGGGCCTCATGCTGTTCGTCACGCTGGCGACGCTGGGCCTGACCGTTTACCTCTATGCCATCGTGCCCAAGGGCTTCCTGCCGCAGCAGGACACGGGGCTGATCGACGTGGTGCTGGAGGGCGCGCCCAGCGCCTCCTTTGCCGAGATGAGCCGCCTCCAGGCCCAGGCCGGCGAGGCCCTGCGGTCGGACCCCGCCATCACGGGCGTGGTCGCGGTGTTGGGCGTCGGCGCGCTCAATCCCACGGCCAACGTCGCCCACCTGCAGCTCACGCTCCGTCCCCCCGACGACCGGCGCGAGGGCGCCGCGGCGGTGGCCGAGCGGGTACGGGCGGAGCTGGCGCGGATCCCGGGCGCCACCGCCTTCGTCAAACCCGTGCAGGACATCCAGATCGCTACGACGTCGAGCCGCTCGCAATACCAGTATACGCTGACCGGCACGGACGTCGGGATGGTCACGTCCTGGTCGAACAGGCTGGTGGCGCGCCTCCGGCAGGACCCGCTCTTCGCCCACGTGGCGGCCGAGGTGCAGGAAGGCGGCCTGCGCGCCGTCGTGGACATCGACCGGGGCAAGGCCGGCCGGCTCGGCGTCACGACGCAGATGATCGACGACACGCTGAACGACGCCTTCGGCCAGCGGCAGATTTCCACCATCTACGGGCAGTCGAACCAGTACCGCGTGATACTGGAGGCTGCGCCCGGCTCGGCCGACGACCCGCGCGTGCTCGACAAGCTTTACGTCGGCGTGACGAGCGGCACGACCCAGGCCACGACCTCGACGGGCGGCGTCACCACGGCCGCCACCACCACGGCCGCGACGCCGGGCGCCCAGGTGCCGCTCGTGTCCTTCGCGGCGCTGCGGCGCACCACGGCGCCGCTCAGCATCGCCCACCAGGAGCAGTTCCCGGCGGCAGCCCTCTCGTTCGATCTCGCCCGCGGCGCCTCGCTCGGCCAAGCCGTGGCGGGGATCGCAGCGGCCGAGCGCGACATCGACCTGCCGGCGTCCCTGGTCGGCCAGTTCGGCGCCGATGCGGCCGAGTTCGAGCGCTCGCTGGCGGGCGAGCCCTGGCTGGTGCTGGCCGCCGTGGTGACCATCTACCTCGTGCTCGGCATCCTGTACGAGAGCTTCATCCACCCCCTCACCATCCTGTCGACCCTGCCCTCGGCGGGCGTGGGCGCGCTCCTGGCCCTGCTGGCGACCGGGCGGGAGCTGTCGATCGTGGCGCTGATCGGCATCATCCTGCTGATGGGCATCGTGAAGAAGAACGCCATCATGATGATCGACTTCGCCACCGCGGCGGAGCGCGACGACGGCCTGTCACCCTTCGACGCTATCGAGCGCGCCTGCCGGCTGCGCTTCCGGCCCATCATGATGACCACGCTGGCGGCCCTGTTCGGCGCGGTGCCGCTCGCGCTGGCGCACGGCTCGGGGGCGGAGCTGCGGGTGCCGCTCGGCGTCACCATCATCGGCGGCCTGCTGCTGAGCCAGTTGCTGACGCTCTACACGACGCCGGTGATCTACCTGCGCATGGAGGCGCTGGGGCGCCGGTTCGGCGGGGGGACGAAGGCGATCCTCGACGTCGAGGCCGAGCCGGCCGCCGAGATCAGGCGGGCGGCGGAGTGATACTCCGGGAAAGCCGGCGTGCTACGATGACTCCACCCGAGGAGTGAAGGATGACGTTGAGAATCGATGTCGAGGACGGATCGGACCGCTGGTCCGAGATGCTGGCCGAGGTCGAAGCCGGGCGTGATGTGGTGATCGCGCGGGGAGAGGTGCCGCTCGCAACGGTCAAAGCAGCGCCGCTCCCTCCCGATCGCGACAAGGTCGAGGCCGCGATCGCCAGGATCATGGAGATCCGCCGCACCATTCCGCCGACAACCATAGAAGAGATCATCGAGTGGCGCAATGAGGGGCGCCGTTGACGTTCGTCGTCGACGCGTCGATGGCGGCGACTTGGCTGCTACCGGACGAGCGCGATGAAACTTGTCTGATCGTCTTGAGGCAGCTCAAGGCCTCTCACGGCATCGCACCATCGATCTTTCGTCACGAATTGCGCAACATCCTTCTGCTGTCCGAGAAGCGGGGGCGTATCACCGCCGCCGTCGCGACGGAGTTGCTCCTCGAGCTCGGCCAACTGCCGATCCTGGATCGCGGCCCGGGCGACGATGCCGGGATCATGGAAATGTCGCGGGTCCACCGCCTCACGGCCTACGACGCCTCCTATCTCGCGCTGGCGATCGCCACCGGCCTGCCCCTCGCGACGCTCGACCGAGCCCTCGCGACGGCCGCCCGCGCCAGCGGCGTCGCCCTGCTCGGCCCCCTCGCCCAGTGAACATCTCGGCACCCTTCATCCGGCGGCCGATCGGCACTGCGCTGCTGTCCATCGGCCTGTTCCTGGTCGGAGCCGTGGCGTACCTCCAACTTCCCGTCGCGAGCCTGCCGGCCGTCGACTTCCCGTCGATCCGGGTGGGAGCGGGGCGGCCGGGGGCCGATCCCGCTATCATGGCCGCCACGGTGGCGGCGCCGCTGGAGCGGCGGCTCGGCGAGATCTCGGGGCTGAACGAGATGACGTCGAACTCGTCGCTCGGCCAGTCCTCGATCAGCCTGCAGTTCGACCTCAGCCGCAACGTCGACGACGCGGCGCGCGACGTGCAGGCGGCGCTGAACGCCGCCGTCACCGACCTGCCCGGCGACCTCCCGGCCCTGCCGACCTACCGCAAGGCGAACTCCGCCGCCTTCCCGGTCATCATCCTGGCGCTGACCTCCGCCACCCTGCCGGTGACGGCCCTCTACGACGCCGCGGACACCGTCATCGCCCAGAAGATCAGCCAGGTGGACGGCGTCGCCGAGGTGTCGGTGAACGGCGCCGCCCAGCCCGCCATCCGCGTCCGGCTCGACCCGCAGCGGCTCGCCGCCATGGGCCTGTCGATCGACGCGATTCGCACGGCGATCGGCAACGCCAACGTCGGGCAGGCCATCGGATCCTTCGACGGCCCGGACCTCACGGAAAGCCTCGCCACCAGCGACCGCCTGTCGACGCCCGAGGATTTCGCGGCCATCGCCGTGAGGAGCCGGAACGGCACGGTGGTGCGGCTCGGCGACGTCGCGGCCGTCGAGCGCGGCAACAAGAGCCGTCGCGCCGCGGGCTGGTACAACAAGCGCCCCTCGGTCCTGCTGATCATCACGAAGCAGCCCAAGGCCAACGTCATCGAGACCGTGGACCGCGTGAAAGCGCTGCTGCCCGAGCTGCAGCGCTGGGTGCCGGCCGGGGTCGACATCTCCATCTTCACCGACCGCACCGTGACGATCCGGGCCGCGGTGCGCGACATCCAGCTCACGCTGCTGATCACCTGCGCGCTGGTGATGGGCGTGGTCTTCGCCTTCCTGCGCCGCGCCACGCCGACGCTGGCCGCGGGCGTCGCGGTGCCGCTGTCGCTCAGCGGCACGGTCGCCTGCATGTGGGTGGCGGGCTACAGCCTCGACAACCTGTCGCTGATGGCCATCACCATCTCGGTCGGCTTCGTGGTCGACGACGCCATCGTCATGATCGAGAACGTGTCGCGCAACATCGAGCGCGGGATGGCGCCCGTGCGCGCGGCCCTGCTCGGCTCGCGGCAGATCGGCTTCACGGTGGTGTCGATCAGCCTGTCGCTGGTGGCGGCCTTCGTGCCGCTGATCTTCATGGGCGGCATCATCGGGGCGTTCTTCCGCGAGTTCTCCATGACGCTCACCTTCGCGGTGGTGGTGTCGACGCTGGTGTCACTGACCCTCACGCCGATGGTCTGCGCGCATTTCATGAGGGCGCACGACCACCGCACGCCGAGCCGGTTCGACCGGCTGGTGGAGGGCGGGTTGGAGCGGCTCGTCCGCGGCTATGCCCGCAGCCTCGGCGTGGCGCTGCGCCATCCCTGGCTCATGGTGCTGGTGATGGTGCTCACGGTCGGCCTCACGGTCGAGCTGTTCAGGACCACGCCGAAGGGCTTCGTGCCCGAGGACGACACGGGCCTCATCATGGGCATGACGGAGGCCGCGGCCGACACCTCCTTCCCGGCCATGGCGACGCTGCAGCAGGGCTTGGCGGACGTGATCCTGGAGGACTCGGCCGTCGAGGGCGTCGGCTCCTTCATCGGCGGCGGGGGCGGGGTCAACTCGGGCTCGCTGTTCATCGGGTTGAGGCCCGAGGGCCAGCGGCCAACGGCCGCCAAGGTCATCGACCGCCTGCGCCGCAAGCTGTCGCACACGCCCGGCATCAGCCTCTTCATGATCCCGATCCAGGACCTGCGGGCCGGCGGACGCAGCGGCAAGGGGTCGTACCAGTTCACGCTGTGGGACGCCGACCTCGACGAACTCCAGGCGTGGCAGCCGCGCGTCCTCGCCCGGCTGAAGACCGTGCCCGGCGTCGTCGACATGTCGACCGACCGCGAGCAGGGCGGGCTCGAGGCCGAGGTGGTGATCGACCGACCAACGGCGTCGCGCCTCGGCGTCGCGATCCAGTCGGTCGACGACGCGCTCGGCGACGCCTTCGGCGAGCGGCAGGTGTCCACCATCTACACGCAGCGCAACCAGTACCGGGTGGTGCTGGAGGTGGCGCCGCGGGACCAGCGCGACCCCTCCGACCTCGGGCGCATCTACGTGCCGGGCAGGGGTGGCACGCAGGTGCCGCTGTCCGCTTTCACCACGGTGGTGCGCCGGCCCGCCGCCCTCGTGGTCAACCACCAGGGCGCCTTCCCGTCCGTGACGCTGAGCTACAACCTCGCCGACGGGGCCACGCTGGAAGCTTCCAGCGACGCCATCCGGCAGGCCGTGGCCGAGATGCACCTGCCGGACGGGCTCCATGCGGAATTCGCCGGCGACGCGCTGGCGTTCCAGCAGGGCGCGGGCGGCCAGGGGCTGCTGCTGCTGGCGGCGCTGGCCTCGATCTACATCATCCTGGGCGTGCTCTACGAGAGCCTGATCCACCCGCTGACCATCCTGTCGACCCTGCCGTCGGCGGGCCTGGGCGCGTTGCTGGCGCTGCGGCTGGTCGGCATGGAGCTGACGGTGATCGCCTTCATCGGCATCATCCTGCTCATCGGCATCGTCAAGAAGAACGGGATCATGATGGTGGACTTCGCGATCTCGGCCGAGCGCGAGGGCGGCATGAGCCCGCGCGAGGCCATCACCGCGGCCTGCATCGAGCGGTTCCGGCCCATCCTGATGACCACGCTGGCGGCGCTCTTCGGCGCCATGCCGATCGCCTTCGGCGAGGGCGTCGGGGCGGAGCTGCGCCGGCCGCTCGGCGTCACCATCATGGGCGGGCTGATCCTGAGCCAAGTGCTGACGCTCTACACGACGCCGGTCATCTATCTCGGCATGGCGCGGCTGCAGCGGCTGCGCTGGCCCCGGAGCCGGCGCCGCGCAGGGCTCCACCCGCTGCCGGCTGGGGAATAGGTCGGCCCGACACTTGCTTCGCCCCGGCCGATCGACGCAGACTTTTCGGGCGGGCGCGACCCCGCCCGCGTTTCGGGAGGCCTCCATGCAACGTTTCGCCCTTCTCGCCGCGACGGCCCTGGCGACCCTCGTGTCGGCCGGCGCCGCCGAGGCCAAGGACTGGCACACCGTCACCATCGCCACGGAGGGCGCGTACGAGCCCTGGAACTACGTCCTGCCGGACGGCAAGCTCGCCGGGTTCGAGATCGATCTTGCCCACGATCTGTGCAGCCGCATGAAGGTCGAGTGCACGATCGTGCAGAACGACTGGGACGGCATGATCCCGGCGCTCACGGCCGGCAAGTTCGACGCCATCATGGCGGGCATGAGCATCACGGCCAAGCGCATGCAGGTGATCGACTTCTCGACCTCCTACGCGGCCGGCCCGTCGGGCTTCATGGTGCCGAAGTCGAGCGATCTCGCCAAGCTGCCCGGCAGCGGCGACATCTTCAACATGTCGGCCGACGACCCCAAGGCCAAGAAGACCATCGACGACATGCGGGCCATGCTGAAGGGCAGGTCAATCGGCGTGCAGGTGGCGACCATCCAGGCCAACTTCGTCGACAAGTACTTCAAGGACGTCGCCACGGTCCAGGAATACAAGACCGCCGAGCAGAACGATCTCGACCTCATGGCCGGCCGCATCGACGCCTCCTTCGCCGAGGACTCTTACTTCCTGGCGACCCTGGCCAAGCCCGACGCCAAGGACCTGACGCTGGCGGGCGGCGAGTTCCGCGGCGGCGACACGCTCGGCATGGGCACGGGCGTCGGCATCCGCAAGAACGAGCCCGAACTCAAGGCCCTGTTCGACGCGGCCATCGCGGGCGAGGTCGCGGACGGGTCGCTGAAGAAGCTCCAGGCGAAGTGGTTCAAGCTCGACATGATGCCGCCGAGCTGATGCCAGGGGACGCGGGTCCGGCGCGGCCGTGACGGGCTTCGCGCTCTTCGGCTTCGGGCCGACCGGATGGGGCGCCGCCATGACCTCGGCGACGCTCGTCACCCTCGCGGTGGCGGTGTCCGCCTTCGCGATCGGCACGGCGCTTGGCTGCGGCGTGGCGGCCGCCAAGCTGTCGCCACGCCTGATCCCGCGGGCGCTGGGCGAGGCTTACACCACCGTGCTGCGCGGCGT
>CAXTFP010000020.1:0-13716 GCA_964243135.1 uncultured Lichenihabitans sp. | reverse complement strand
ACACCAGACTGCGCGAGAGCGATCCCAAGCGACAGGCCCACGGCGCCGGCCCCGACGGTCACGACGTCGGCCCGGCGGATATCGGCCGGGCTCGGGGAGGCTGCGTCGGTCATGGGCGAGGGTTCCGCGGGGGCCGGTCTTGAAACTTCACATAGAGGGCGCGCCGCGGCCGGGACAATCGCGCGGCCGGCGGCCCCGCTGACGCAGGGGGCGGCATGATCGGGTTCGACTGGGTCTTCACGCCCTCCGGCTGGCTGGCGCTGGCGACGCTGACCGCGATGGAGATCGTGCTCGGCATCGACAATGTGATCTTCGTGTCGCTGATCGGGGCGCGACTCCCCCCGGGGCGGGCGCGATTCGCGCGCATCTTCGGCCTCAGCCTCGCCTTCGCGTTCCGCATCGGCGCGCTCGGCGGCCTCACTTGGCTTATCGCGCTCACGCGGCCCGTGGTGACGGTGTTCGACCATCCGCTGTCGTGGCGCGACATCGTGCTGATGGCCGCGGGTCTGTTCCTCATCGTGCAGGCCACGCTGGAGATCCACGGCGAGATCGACGAGCACGACGAGGACGAGGCGGCCCCGAAGCCGCGCTCGCTCGCTCTGGTGATCGTCAACATAGCCGTGATGGACCTCGTCTTCTCCTTCGACTCCATCCTGACGGCGATCGGCATCGCTCGCGACCTCACCGTCATGGTGGTGGCGATCGTCATCTCCATGGTGGTCATGTTCGCGGCCGCGGGCGGGGTCGCGTCCTTCATCCGCGCCCATCCGACCAGCAAGGTGCTGGCGCTGTGCTTCCTCGTGCTGATCGGCCTGTCGCTGGTGGCGGAGGGCACGGGCGTCGAGGTGCCGCGCGGCTACCTGTATTTCGCCATGCTGTTCTCGGGCAGCGTCGAGCTGCTGAACATCTGGGCCAAGCGCAACCGCCGGCGCCGACGCGACGCGGCGCGCGACCGAAGCGTCGGCACCGCCGACGCGGCGGCGGGGCAGACGTGAACGCCCCATCCCGGACGGCCCGTCCCGACCGGGGTCTCTACGCCGCGCTCGACCTCGGCACCAACAATTGCCGCCTGCTGATCGCCCGACCGACCGGGGATGGGCTGCAGGTCGTGGACAGCTTCTCGCGCATCGTGCGGCTCGGCGAGAACCTGTCTGTCACAGGCCGGCTCGGCGAGGCCGCGATCGAGCGCACCTTCGCGGCGCTGACGGTGTGCCGCGACCGGATCGAGGCCCGCGGGGTCGCCCGCTCCCGCCTCATCGCCACCGAGGCCTGCCGGGCCGCCGCCAACGGCCCGGACTTCCTCGACCGCGTGCGGGAGCGCACCGGCCTCGACGTCGAGATCGTCGACCGTGGCACCGAGGCGAGCCTCGCGGCCGAGGGCTGCGCGGTCTTGGCCGACGGCGCGGCCGAGGGCGTCGTGCTGTTCGACATCGGCGGCGGCTCGTCCGAAGTCGTGTGGCTCGCCCGCGAGGCTGCGCCGGGGCGGGCCGGCACGGTCCGGGAACGCATCCGCGCCTGGACCTCCCTGCCGCTCGGCGTCGTGTCCCTGGCCGACCGGTTCGGGGGCGAGACCGTGTCGGCGGAGTGCTTCGCCGCGATGGTGGCGCATGTGGAGGCGGCGCTGGCGCCCTTCGCGGCCGAGGTGCAGGCGGAGCACCGCTGCGCGCGCTTCCACCTGCTCGGCACGTCCGGCACCGTCACCACGGTCGCGGGCGTGTTCCTGGACCTGCCGCGCTACGACCGGCACCGGATCGACGGGCTGTGGATGTCGCGAAACGACGTCGAGGGCGCGATCCAGCGCCTGCGGGCCATGTCCTTCGCGGCGCGGGCCGCCCACGGCTGCATCGGCCCCGACCGGGCCGACCTCGTGCTCGGCGGCTGCGCCATTCTGGAAGCCCTGCGCCGCACCTTCCCCTGCGAGCGGCTGCGGATCGCCGACCGGGGCTTGCGGGAGGGCATCCTGATCCAGATGATGAGCCGGGACGGCGTCTGGCACCCGGGGGCGCCGCGGGGCGCCCCGCCGTCCCCCGGAGATCGAAGTCCATGACCACCGACAAGGCGTCGTCCGGCCGCGAGGGCGGGCGATCGCTCAAGACGAGGGTCAAGACGACCCACAAGCGCACCATGTCGTCCGCGCTCTGGCTTGGCCGCCAGCTCAACGACCCTTACGTCACGCGCGCCAAGGCGGAAGGCTACCGCTCGCGCGCGGCCTTCAAGCTGCTGGAGATCGACGACGCGCACAAGATGCTGCGGCCGGGCCAGCGCATCGTCGACCTCGGCGCGGCGCCCGGCGGCTGGTCGCAGGTGTCGGCCCAGCGGATCGGCGCGGCGGCCGGCTCCGGCAAGGTGGTGGCGATCGACCTCCTCGACATGGAGACGGTGCCGGGCGTCGACTTCGCCGTGATGGACTTCAACGATCCCGACGCCGTGCCGCGCATCGCCGCCATGATGGGCGGGCGGGCCGACGGCGTGCTGTCCGACATGGCGGCCAATGCCACAGGCCACAAGAAGACCGACCACCTGCGCATCATGGGGCTGGTGGAGCTCGCCTACGCGTTCGCGCGGGGCATCCTGGCGCCGCGCGGCTTCTTCCTCGCCAAGGTCCTTCAGGGCGGCACGGAAGGCGAGTTGCTGGCGGCGCTGAAGCGCGACTTCGCGGCCGTCCGGCACGTCAAGCCGAAGGCCAGCCGCGCCGATTCGTCGGAGCTCTACGTGCTGGCCACAGGGTTCCGCGGAGCCCCGGCCACGGCCGAGGGGGAGGCCGGCGCGGACGCCTGATCGCCGAGGCCACCCCCGGGCGGCACCGCGGCGGCGGCGTCGCGCTTGGCGGCACCTCGCAGCGCGTCGCCGGCATCCCCCGGCAGCCGCGCGAAGACGAGGCTCGCCGAGGCCGAGACGGCCGCCACCGCGAAGAACGCGAAGGAGAAGTCGCGCGTCGCCAGCACGGCGTCCCCGTGCCACCACTGCGAGGCCTCGATCGCGCCCGCGCCCGCCGCCACCCCGGTCGACAGGGCGAGTTGCTGGGCCACGGAGGCGAAGCTCGTGGCCCGGCTCATGGCCGGCGCGTCGATGTCCGCATAGGCCAGGGCGTTGATGCTCGTGAACTCCAGCGAGCGCAGGAAGCCGCCGCCGAGCAGGGCGGTCCACAGCAGGATTTCGGGGGTCGACGGGGTGAAGAGCCCGTAGATCACCAGGAAGACGCTGGACAGCGCGGCGTTCCACACCAGCACGCGCCGAAAGCCGAAGCGGCGCAGGATGGGTTTGGCTGTGGTCTTCATCAGCATGGCGCCGGCCGCAGCCGCGAAGGTGAGGCAGCCCGACTGGAACGGGTTCAGGCCGAAGCCGATCTGCAGCATGAGCGGCAGCAGAAAGGGCAGCGCGCCGATGCCGAGGCGGAACACGAAGCCGCCCATCACGCTGGCCCGGAAGGTCGGGATGCGCAGGAGCGTGAGGTCGATGATGGGGTGGAGCGCGCGCCGGGCGTGCACCACGTAGAGGGCGAGGAGCAGCGCCCCGCCGGCCATCAGCCCGGCCGTGACGGCGGGCGGCACGGCCCCGCGGCCCGCGACCGTGAGGCCGAACGACAGGCAGGACAGGCCGGCGCCCGACAAGACGAAGCCCCGGACGTCGAGCGGCCACGTCTCGGCTTCGCGGATGTCCGCGATGTAGAGCGTCGCCAGCGCCACGCCGAGCACGCCGATCGGCACGTTGATCCAGAAGATCCAGCGCCAATGGAAGTAGGTGGTGATGAAGCCGCCGAGCGGCGGGCCCAGGACAGGCCCGAGCAGGGCCGGCACGGTGAGATAGGCCAGCGCGGTCACGAGCTCCTCGCGCGGCACCGAGCGCAGCAGCACGAGGCGCCCCACCGGCACCATCATGGCCCCGCCCATTCCCTGCACCACGCGGGCCGCCACGAAGGCCGGCAGCGAGCCCGACAGACCGCACAGGATCGACCCCGCCACGAACACCACGATAGCGCCGCGGAAGATCGGCCGCGCCCCGAACCGGTCGGCCGCCCAGCCGCTGGCCGGAATAAAGACTGCGAGGCTCAGGAGGTAGGAGGTCATCGCCAGCTTGAGCGTGATCGGGTCCTGGTGGAGGTCCGTGGCGATGGCCGGCAGGGATGTCGCGATGACGGTCGAGTCCATGTTCTCCATGAACAGCGCGCAGGCCACGACCAGGGGCACCAGCATGTGACGGGGCAAGGCGAGGGCACCTCTTCGGCGGCGGGTGAGCCGGGCGCTTAGGCGGCGGATGAGGCTTTTCTGAGTGAACGATTTGAGCCCGCCGTCGGGTAGTGTCTCAGTTTGAAATCCGAGGGGCTTGACCCCGCCATCGGCCGGTGCCCATCTCGTGTGATGCCAAGCGGCAAGCATGGAGATGGAAAGTGACGTGGAAGCTTCGTGTCGAGCAGCCGGACGGGAGCACTGCCGAAATCCTAGTGGATGATCCGACCCAGGTGGCGGAGCAGGTCAGAGAGTTTCGTGCCAAGGGCCGGAAAGTGAAGATCGAGGACGTTCAGGGTCGCTACGTCGATGGCAGTCGCTTCGGACTTGACCCTGTCGAGGATCGCTGATGCCCACCGGACCCAAGGGCGAGAAGCGCCCCGCCGACGTCACGTCCAACGCTGTGCACGTCATGCGCATCGCCACGGGCGAGATTGAGGAAGGCACCCCAGCCGATGACGGAAAGGACCCTGCCGCCAAGGCTCTCGGGGCCAAGGGCGGCGCAGCTCGGGCGCGGAGTATGACGCCCGAGCGGAGGGCGGAGATCGCCAAAATGGCGGCGGCGAAGCGGTGGGGGAAGGATTAGGCGTTGAGAGCGTCTTGGATTGGTTCGAAGATTTGCTTTCGTTGTTCATCTGTCGCGCAATGTTTGGCATACGAGCTACACAGGGCATGCCACAATTGATCGCTGCCTAAGATCAAACGATCCGCGGCTGTTGATACCCAGCTATGATGATCAGAGATCGTCATAGCTTTAGTTAATTCATCAATCGTCTCGGACGATCCTCGGTTGACCATAAAAGGCACATCAGGCCAATTCTTTTCCTCCAACGCTTCAAACACGACCCGTTCAGGAGCATCGTCTCCTGGAAGTAGATCACAGCCAGCAGACTGCGTCTGGTCTCCGTCAAGAAACACGGTGGATGGCAGCGGAAATCTCTTTTGAGATTTCATGATACCTAAAGCTAGACCGACAGAAGCTGCACCGTATGGAATAATTCTGACACGAGTAAGCATGTCTCTGTTCGAAGAGACAAGCAATTCAGACAAAAAAGTAGACGCTCGATTGTCTTCTACATAAACATCGCACTCTGGGTACTGCTCTTCGTCCATTCGCGTCATCGCAAATTCAGGACTTACGCCGGTTACGATCGTCTTGCCTCCAGCACCATCCATAATATATATCCTTCCCTCAGGCGGCAGTTCATCTAAGATATATGGACTATGAGTAGTCAGCATAATTTGCAATTCATTTTCTCTTGCCATTTTAGCCAAGTCTCTGATTAGCCTTCTCTGTGCTCGTGGATGCAACGAAGTCTCAACTTCATCGATAAGAACTAGACCATATTTCGGATAATCGACGGCTATCAATTCAGCAGCAGCGATTTCTCCGGCTCCTTGGTGAAAGCCCGAATACCGTGCGTTAGAATGTTCTACGACGGGAATTTTCTTCTCTGTATCAACGCTCGTTTTAGATAGACCGGCCTTCTCATATTTTTTTCCCATAATTTGAGAGAAGCGATCTAAACGACCTGCTTCGAAAGCAGCATGCTCACCTTCGGTCACGTTTGCCTTTAGAAGTTTCGCGTAACCCACCCTAGCTCCTACTGGCTGGATGCGGCTTAGATCTACCCACTCGACGCGTCGCTCAGGTCGATCTGGATTTCGACGCCAACGATCTGTTGGCTTAAGGACGAGTTTCGTCTGCGTGGTGCTTCCTTCTCTGTAGGCATATCGAATAGTTGCTTTTTCAATCTTCTCAAAAGGAGTATCAGGGAAGAAGTCAGAGGCAAAAAGCTCGTCTTTCTTCACAGGAGAGCGATAAACCGATGCAGCGGCTTGGATGATTGTGCTCTTACCTACACCGTTCTCCCCTACGATTGCGACAATTGGAAACGCAACATCAACGTGCTGTCCAGTCCACCCACGTAGCCCGGCTATCTCAATCCATTCTAGTCTCTTGGGCCATCCCGAACCCGTGCGCCATTTGTTCTGCAGTTTGCGCATCTCCTGAGACAGCATGGATCCGGCTCCAAAAATCGTTCCACGCCGCTCTTTGGCGGCTCTGGACTCTGTTCAAAGCCGCGTATATGCGGTTCTCAACCTGTCTGCAAGCCGCCTCAGCACGGCTGAAAGAGAATGCCACGCCCGCGATCAACCATCTTGTCCTTGACGCTAAGCAAGAAATTTCACATACAGGAGCCATGAACAAGCTCCCTCTCGCCAAGCGCGCTCAGATCCTCGCCATGCTGTGCGAGGGAGCCTCCATGCGCTCCGTCTCGCGGTTGGCGGACGTGTCCATCAATACGGTGTCGAAGCTGCTGGTGGACGCGGGGAAGGCGTGCGCGACGTTCCACGACGACACGGTGCGGGACGTGAAGGCCAAGCGCGTCCAGTGTGACGAGATCTGGAGCTTCACCTACGCCAAGGCGAAGAACGTGGCTGAGGCCAAGGCCGCGCCGGACGGGGCTGGCGACACTTGGACGTGGACGGCGCTCGATGCCGACACGAAGCTCATCGTCTCGCACTTCGTTGGGGGTCGGGATGGCGAGTGCGCCATGATGTTCATGGACGACGTGGCGAAGCGTCTCGCCACCCGCGTGCAGCTCACCACGGACGGCCACAGGGCTTATCTCGACGCCGTAGAAGGCGCTTTCGGCTGTGACGTGGACTTCGCCCAGCTCGTGAAGATCTACGGTGCTGCGCCGGGCCCCGCGGGTCGCTACAGCCCCGCGGAGTGCACCGGAGCCCGCAAGGTCAAGATTGAGGGCAACCCCGACCCGAAGCACGTTTCCACGTCCTACGTGGAGCGGTCGAACCTGACGATGCGGATGCACATGCGCCGGTTCACTCGGCTGACGAACGCGTTCAGCAAGAAGTTCGAGAACCACGCCCACATGGTTGCGCTCTACGCGGTGTGGTACAACTTCGTTCGGGTCCACAAGTCGCTCCGCGTATCCCCCGCCATGGCGGCTGGGATCTCGGATCGGCTGTGGAGCATGGAAGATCTGGCTGCCTTGGTGGAAGCGGCAGATGTGAAGCCGGGGAAGCGAGGTCCGTACAAAAAGCAGGACGGATTGTGACCCGATCAGCCGCGACATCTCTATGGATTGCCATCGCAAGCTTCGCTTTGCCTTCCTTGCTCTTACTTCCATACCTAATCTGGTCAAGAACTTTTGGAATTATTATATATTTCGCGATAATTGTCGCGCCCGCGATATGGTTGGCGACACTTGTCAGGGCTCTCGCCCTAGACGGACGGCGTTCTCTTTGGCTTCTCTGGATGGCACCAGTCGCGTCACTCTGGCTCGTCGCGTTCATGACGCTGCTGGCTTCGTGTACCTACACCAATTCCTGTTTGTAAATTCAAAGTGAGACACTACCCGCCGTCGCCTCGGCTTTGCAGCGGCGTGGGGCCGTGATAGTGGCCACTGCCAACCCGAGCGGCGCCCACCGGCGCCGCTCGCTTCGTCGCATCGGCCGCCCGCCGCCCGCGACCCGCCCGGAGTTGGCCATGACCGCAGCGCGACCGACCTTCACCGAGGCCCTGACCTTCGATGACGTGCTGCTGAAGCCCGCCCACAGCCTGCTCATGCCGAGCCAGGTGGACGTGCGGAGCCGCCTCACCCGCGCGATCGACCTCAACATCCCGCTCATCTCCTCGGCCATGGACACGGTGACGGAGGCGCGGCTCGCCATCGCCATGGCGCAGGCCGGCGGCATCGGCGTGATCCACCGCAACCTCGAGCCGGAAGCCCAGGCCGAGGAGGTGCGCAAGGTGAAGCGCTTCGAGAGCGGCATGGTGATCGACCCCATCACCATCAACCCCGACGCCACGCTGGCCATGGCGCTGCAGCTGATGCGCCGCCACAACATCTCCGGCATACCGGTGGTGGAGGCCGGCCCGGCGGGGCGGCCGGCCCGCATCGTCGGCATTCTCACCAACCGCGACGTGCGCTTCGCCGACGACCCGGCCCAGCCCGTCGCGGACTTCATGACCAAGAAGGTTGTGACGGTGCGCGAGGGCGTGCGGCCCGACGAGGCGCGCCGGCTGCTCCACCAGCACAGGATCGAGAAGCTCGTCGTGGTGGACGACGAGGACCGCTGCGTCGGCCTGCTCACCGTCAAGGACATGGAGAAGGCGACGCTCCACCCGCTCGCCTGCAAGGACCCGGAAGGGCGGCTGCGCGTCGCCGCGGCGTCGAGCGTCGGGCCCAAGGGCTTCGCCCGCTCGGCCCTGCTGATCGAGGCCGGCGTCGACTGCGTGGTGGTGGACACGGCCCACGGCCACTCCCAGCAGGTGCTCGACCAAGTGGGCGAGCTGAAGCGCCTGTCCAACAAGGTCGCGATCATCGCCGGCAACGTCGCGACGCGCGACGGCGCCAAGGCGCTGATCGACGCCGGGGCCGACGCCATCAAGATCGGCATCGGGCCGGGCTCGATCTGCACGACCCGCATCGTGGCGGGCGTCGGCGTGCCCCAGCTCCCCGCCATCATGGACGCGGCCGAGGCCGCGCGGGACGCCGACGTGCCGGTGATCGCCGACGGCGGCATCAAGTTCTCGGGCGACGTCGCCAAGGCCATGGCGGCCGGGGCCGACTGCGTGATGATCGGCTCGCTCTTCGCCGGCACGGACGAGAGCCCCGGCGAGGTTTACCTGTACCAGGGCCGGTCTTTCAAAGCCTATCGGGGCATGGGCTCGGTCGGCGCCATGGCCCGGGGCTCGGCGGACCGCTACTTCCAGGCGGAGGTCCGCAACGAGATGAAGCTCGTGCCTGAGGGCATCGAGGGGCAGGTGCCCTACCGCGGGCCGGTGGGCGCCATCCTGCACCAGTTGACCGGGGGCCTGCGGGCCGCCATGGGCTACACGGGTGCCGGCTCGATCAAGGATTTCCAGGAGCGGGCGGAGTTCGTCCGCATCACCAATGCGGGCCTGCGCGAAAGCCACGTGCACGACGTGGCGATCACCCGCGAGAGCCCCAACTACCCCGGCGGGGTGTGACGCGCCAAGAAAAAGGGCGGCCGGAGCCGCCCTCGCCGCCCCGGAGGACAGCTCGCGTCGAGGGAGCGCTCGGAGGGTCCGGGCGCCCCGCCGATCACATGTGGTTCTCGAGCGAGGTCTTCGCGTCGGCCCTGTGGCGCGGCGGGGGCGGCAGGTCCGGGGGCGGGGGCGGGGTGGTGGCACAGGCGGCGAGCGACAGAGCCAGCAGCGCCAGGGCCGCCTGGCGGACGATACGGGTCATCGACAAATCCTCAGCTACACGATCTCGGGGCGCGTCCCACGGACGGAGCCTGCCCCGTTTTGTTCCGATTCCAGGCTCAATTGTGGCAGAACCCTCATGAACTCCGGCGCCCGCCTTTCCGCAGCCATTGAGATCCTGGATGTGATCGAAATGCAACGGCGGCCCGCCGCCGACGCCCTCAAGGACTGGGGGGCGGGCCATCGCTACGCCGGTTCGAAGGACCGGGCCGCCATCGGCAGCCTCGTCTATGATTCGCTGCGGGTGAGGGCCTCGGCGGCCCACGTCATGGGTTCTGATTCGGCCCGGGCCGTGCTGCTCGGCGCGTTGCGCGAGCTGCGCCGCCTGGGGCTTGACGCCGTCGTGGCGCTCTGCACGGGGGAGGGCTATGCGCCAGCGCCGCTCGGCGAGGACGAGCGGGAGCGCTTCGCGACCGGCACGCTCGCGGGCGCGCCCGACCACGTCGGCGGCGACTACCCCGAATGGCTCGCCCCCTCCCTGGCCTCGGCCTTCGGCGAAGGCATGGTCGCCGAGGGGCGGGCGCTGGCGCGGCGCGCGCCGGTCGACATGCGGGTCAACGCCCTCAAGGTCGACCGCGACAAGGCGCTGCGCTCGCTGGCCCACCTGTCGCCGGAGCCGACCCCCCACTCGGGCCTCGGCATCCGCATCTCGGTCGGTGAGGACGGCCGCGCCCCGGCGCTCGCGGCCGAGCCCGCCTACGTGAAGGGCTTCGTCGAGGTGCAGGACGAGGGCTCGCAGATCGCGGCGCTGCTCAGCGGCGCCAAGCCCGGCCTGCAGGTGCTGGACTTCTGCGCCGGCAGCGGCGGCAAGACCCTGGCCCTGGCCGCCATGATGGAGAACAAGGGGCAGATCTTCGCCACCGACCTCGACGGGCGGCGGCTGATGCCGATCTACGACCGGCTCGCGCGGGCCGGCGTGCGCAACGTCCAGGTGCGGGCGCCGCGGGGCCGGCATATGGCGCTCGACGATCTCCAGGGGCGCTTCGACGTCGTCTTCGTGGACGCGCCCTGCACCGGCACGGGCACGTGGCGCCGCAACCCGGACGCCAAGTGGCGCCTGCGCCCGGGCGCGCTGGAGGAGCGCATCAAGGCCCAGGACGAGATCCTGGCCGCGGCGCTGCCCTGCGTGAAGCCCGGCGGCCGGCTCGTCTACGCCACCTGCTCGGTGCTGCGCGAGGAGAACGAGGACCGGCTCGCGGCGCTGATCGAGGCCCACCCCGGCCTCCTCCCGCTCGACGCGGCCCACATGGCGCGCGAGGCCGGCATGCCGGAACTCGCCGGCTGCGCCTCGACCCTCGGGCCGGGCCTGCGGCTGTCGCCGCTGCGCTCCGACACGGACGGCTTCGGGATCGCGACGCTGCTCGTGCAGTGAGGGCCGATCAGCCTTCGCGGTGCCGGGACGATGTCACGAGCCGTACATGCGGTTGGTCGTCGGGCTGATCGTCACCTCGTTGAGGCACACGCTCGCCGGCCGCGTGGCGATGAACAGGATCAGCGCGCCGAGGTCCTCGGGCTGGAGCATGGCGGCGCGCGCCTCCGCGCTCGGCGGCTGCGGGCGCCGGTCGAGGATGGGCGTGGCCACCTCCGCGGGCAGCACCGCCGTCGAGCGGATGCCGTGGCGGTATTCCTCGATGTTGATGCTCTGGCTCATCGCCACCACCGCGTGCTTGGCGGCCGTGTAGGCGGGCCCGCTGACGGGCGAGATGTAGCGGCCGGCCCACGACGCCGTGTGGATCAGCAGCCCGTCCCGCGCGCGGCGCATCGGCTTCAGCGCGGCCGCCGCGCAGTAGAAGGCCGCCGACAGGTTGCCGTGGAGGACGGTGTCGATGCCCGCGGGGTCGAGATCCTGCCAGGACCGGGCCGCGATGTTCAGGCCCGCGTTGTTGACGAGGAGATCGAGGCGGCCGAAGCGCGCCTCAATCCCCGCCACGATCTCGCCAGCGGTGTCAGGGCGGGTCAGGTCGCCCGGGATCGCTACGGCCGTGCCGCCCGCCGCCGCGATGCGGGACGCGACGGCGTCGAGCGGTTCGGGGCGGCGGCCGGTCAGTACGAGGGCCGCACCGGCGCCCGCGAGCGCCAGGGCCGCGGCCTCGCCGATGCCGCTCCCCGCGCCCGTGACCCAGGCGACCCTGCCGGCGAGCTCCGTCATTGCGGTCCTTTCCGCCCCGGCGGAGGCGAACGGAGGTTCAGTTCGGGTATTTGGCGGTGCCCTTGACGTCCGGCACCGTGTCCTTGTGGACGGCGGGCTCGCGCTTGGCGTGCTCGCCCGTGTCCTTGTGCTTGTTGCCCTCGTGGGGCTGCTCGCCCTTCTGTGGCGTGTGCTTGCCGCTGCCGGCCTCGCCCTGCTTGCTCATCACCGTCTCCTGGTTCGGGTCCGGGAGAACGGCCGGCACGGTCGCGTGTTCCGGGCGCAATGCCTTCGCTGGGCCGGCAGGAAGTCGACCTTGATGCTGTCCGAGGCCGAGCCGCTGAGCTGCACGGTGGCCTGCCCCTGGTTCAGCGGGAAGCGCACGCTCTTGCGCACGTTGGGGCAGTCCTTCTGGCCGGAGAAGGCCGAGGAGCGCACCTCGCGGCCGTCCTGCAGCACGTCGATCCAGGCCTCGTCCGACAGGGTGATCTGATAGGTGCCCGAGACGGCGATCGGCGGCGTCTTGAACACGGCCCCGAAGGTGCCGTCCTTCGGCTTGTGGCCGGGCGGCTGCACGAAGCCCGCATCCGCGATCGGCTTCAGCTTGACGATCGCCGGGTCCATGATGCCGGGCAGGGGCTTGCCGTCCTCGACGGTCTGGAGGCCGGGCGTGCCGAAGGCCGACCGCTCGCGGTCGACCGGCCACTTGAACTTGGCGCAGCCGCCGGCGTCCTGCGCCGCGGCGAGGTGGGGCGAGGCGATCCCGAGGAGGAGCGCCAGGGCGGCGAGGCGGGATGCGGCCATGTCAGTCCACCGCCACCATGACGTCGGACGCCTTGATGACCGCGTAGGCCGACTGGCCGGCCCTGAGCCCGAGCTCCTCGACCGCCTCGTTGGTGACGGAGGCCGTGACGACCGACCCATGGCCGATGTCGATCCGCACGTGGGAGGTCGTGGCCCCCTTGGTGATTTCCAGGATCACGCCCTTCAACTGATTGCGCGCGCTCAACCGCATGGTGGCTCCCTTGCCCTGTTTCGCGATCCGTAGGGGATCTCCCGCCGCCTGTCACGGGCCGGACCGGGCGATGCCGCGCAGCAGAATGTCGACGACCTGCCGCTTGGCCAGCGCGAACCCCTCGTCGTCGAGCTCACCGCCGTTCAGCACCGCGATCTGGTGGGCGAAGTCGGCGTAGTGCTGGGTCGCGGCCCAGATCATGGAGAGCAGCACCTTGGGGTCGAGGGGCCGCAACTGGCCGTCGGCGATCCAGCCCTCGATGATGGCGCCGCGGTCGCGCACCCAGTCTGTCAGCGTCGTGGCGAGGAAGTCGCCGATCATCGGGGCGCCGCCCATCACCTCGCGGGCGAAGATGCGCGAGCCGAGCGGCCGTTCGCGGGCGAGGTCCATCTTGGCCTCGATGTAGCGGGTCAGCGCTTCGACCGCGGAGGCGCCCTCCTCGAAGCTCCGGGCCGCGCCGAGCCAAGCGTCCAGCACGCCCTCCAGCACGCGGCGGTAGAGGGCCTCCTTGGTGGCGATGTAATAGTGCAGGTTGGCCTTGGGCAGGCCGGCCCGCGCGGCGATCGAGGCCGTGGTGGCGCCCTCGTATCCCTTGTCGGCGAACTCGGCCTCCGCGGCCCGCAGGATGGCGCCTTCGAGGTCGGCGCGGTCCTGCGAAGGGCGGTCCGGCCTGGGTTTCGGCAGGGGCATGTGGGTTTGACCGATCGGAAAAACTGACGCTAACTTGGGCTGGAGCGCCGCGGTTCCGACGGCGCGCCACCCCACGAGACGCTCCATGGCAGATCTGTCCAACCTCCGCATCGACGGCGCGCGACTGTGGGACAGCCTGATGGAGATGGGGGAGATCGGCAAGACGGCGAAGGGCGGCTGCAAGCGGCTGACCCTGACGGACGTGGACCGGCGCGGGCGCGAGCTCTTCGCCCGCTGGTGCGCCGAGGCCGGGCTGACGCTGACGGTCGACGCCATCGGCAACATGTTCGCCCGCAGGTCCGGCATCGAGGACCACCTGCCCCCCGTGATGATGGGCAGCCACCTCGACACCCAGCCGACCGGCGGCAAGTACGACGGCATTCTCGGCACGCTCGGC
>CAXTFP010000019.1:0-14072 GCA_964243135.1 uncultured Lichenihabitans sp. | reverse complement strand
AGGGCCGCTCGACCTTCATGTCCCTGCGGACCGACAGGCGGAACGTGCCGGTGAGCCCGGTCTCCAGGGCGGTGATGCAGACTTCGCCGTCCCCCTGCACGCCGTGGCCGTCGCCGGCCGAGAAGAGGGCGCCTGGGTTGAACACGGGAAGGTAGAGCGTGGCGCCGGGCTTCAGCTCCTTGTTGTCCATGTTGCCGCCGAAGGACCGCGGCACCGAGGAGCCGCAGCGGCCCCAGGCCGGCGGCGGCGCCACCGCCATGATGCCGAAGAACGGGTCGAGCGGGATCTCCGTGCCCCAGGGCATGGTGCAGACCCCGCGGGCGTGGTCGACCGCCGGGTGGACCGTCTCGTAATCGGTGAACTCGTCCGGCAGGGTGCCGAGCAGCGGCAGGATGGCCACGAAACCCCAGTCCTGGCTGACCCGCACGTCCAGGATGTCGACCTGCAGCGTGTCGCCCGGCTCGGCGCCTTCCACGAAGACCGGCCCGGTCATGAAATGCGGACCCAGGCCCGGCGCCATGGCGTCGAGGGCCCGGAGGTAGGCGGGCGGGACGCGCCCGAGGTCGGGTGGCAGCCGGGCCCGCCCGCCGGCCGGGAAGGAGCCGAGCGTCACCGTGTCGCCCGACGCCACCCGCAACACGGGCGCGGCCGCGGGGTCGAGCGTGCCCCAGGACATGTGGTCGTGGGTGACGGGGATGTCGTGGTGGCGTGCCATGGGGCTCGATCCTCGCCGCGGGACGGGCGCCGGGGCGCCGCCGGGACCGGAAGCCTACCGCAGCTGTCCCGGTCGAGGCCAGATCCGCGAGCCGCCCTCGCAGGCCGGCGAAGGCGCCGCGGACCCGGACGCGACACCGCCGCCGGGAGGGGTCTCCTGCCAGCGGCGGTGCGATGGAGCTTGGGGGAGGCCGGTCGACCGGCCGCCGATCACTTGGCTTCGGCGTTGGCTTCGGTCTCGGCCTCGTCGGCGAAGTGGCTCAGGGCCTCGCCGAGCGCCTTGGCCTTCTCGGCGTTCTTGCCCTCGGACTTGCCGGCGATCGCCACCGTCTCCTTGCCGAGCTTGTGGACGAGCTTCTTGATCTGCTCGCCGTTGACCTTCTCGGACTGGAGATGCTTCTTCAGGCTCTCGAGGTCCTTGACGATGGTCTTGGCCGCGGGGGTCTCGGTCTTCTCGAGCGTGGCTTCCCAGCCCTCGATGTTCTTGACCGCGGCCGCGACCGTGAAGCCCTTCACACCGTCCTTGATGTGCTTGATGGTGGCGTCGTACTGGGGCATCTGGATCTCCTCCGGCGGCTTCCCGCCTCTCGTCGATGGCAGGTGGGAAAGTCCTCAACCCGTCAAATGTTGCAGCCGTCCCGGGCCAATATCTCGCCCCCCGGGCGCCATGGTTAAGACCGCCCCCGGCCTGGGCCGGGCCGCTGGGGCGGGGCAGCGGGGTCACCGCCCGCGGCTTCGGAAAAGCCGGGCGACGCCGCGGTCGCGCCCCGCTAAACCGTGCTATAGGCCGCGCCCGACGGTGGGGGCCCACCCCCCGTCGAGACGGGCAGGCGTGCCGGCCACGGGCCGCCCGCCTCCAGCCCTTTTCGCGTCCGCGCGGCGGGGCGGCCGCACCCTGAGGAACATCGTCCATGCTCGCCGTGTGCTACTACCCTGAACATTGGCCCGAAGCCTGGTGGGCGCGCGACGCGCGGCGCATGCGCGAGATGGGCATCGCCACCGTCCGCATCGGCGAGTTCGCCTGGAGCCGCATGGAGCCGGAGCCCGGCCGCATCGAGCTCGACTGGCTCCGCCGCGCGATGGACGTGCTGGGGGCGGAAGGGCTCAAGGTCATCCTGTGCACCCCCACCGCGACGCCGCCGAAGTGGCTCGTGGACCGCTATCCCGAGATGGCGCCGGTTGACCGCGACGGCCGCACCCGCGCCTTCGGCTCGCGGCGCCACTACACCTTCTCGTCCGGCGCCTATCGGGAGCAGAGCCGCCGCATCACGGAGATCCTGGCGCGCGCCTTCGGCACGCACGAGGCGCTCGTGGGCTGGCAGACCGACAACGAGTTCGGCTGCCACAACACCACCCTGTCCTTCGGCAGCGTCGACCTCCAGGCTTACCAGACCTGGCTCCGCGGCCGCTACCAGACGCCGGACCAGCTCAACGAGGCCTGGGGCAACGTGTTCTGGTCCATGGAGGTGACGCGGTTCGAAGAGATCACCCTGCCAATCAACACCGTGGCCGAGCCCAACCCGGCGGCGGTGCTCGACTACTGGCGCTTCGCGTCCGACCAGGTCGTGACCTTCAACCGCGAGCAGGCCGACATCCTGCGCGCCCACTCGCCCGGCCGCTTCGTCACCCACAACTTCATGGGCTTCTTCCACGACTTCGACCACTTCGCCGTGGGCCGGGACCTCGACGTCGCGACCTGGGACTCCTACCCGCTCGGCTTCGTGGAGAACTTCCCCTTCAGCGATGAGGAGCGCGCCCGCTGGGCCAGGACCTCGCACCCCGACATCGCGCCCTTCCACCACGACCTGTATCGCGCCGTCGGCCGGGGCCGCTGGGGCGTGATGGAGCAGCAGCCCGGCCCGGTGAACTGGGCGCCGTGGAACGCCGTGCCCCGGCCCGGGCAGATCCGCCTCTTCACCTGGGAGGCCCTGGCGCATGGCGCCGAGTTCGTGTCCTATTTCCGCTGGCGGCAGGCCCCCTTCGCCCAGGAACAGATGCACGCGGGCCTCAACCTGCCCAACGACGCGGGCCTGAGCCAGGGCGGCATCGAGGCCACGGCCGTCGGCGCCGAGCTGAAGGCGCTCGGCCCGCTGCCGGCCTCGACGCCCGCACCCGTCGCCCTGGTGTTCGACTACCCGTCCGCCTGGATGACGAAGATCCAGCCGCAGGGGCGGGACTTCGACTATTCGGCCCTGACGTTCCGCTGGTACGAGGCCGTGCGGCGCCTCGGCCTCGACGTCGACGTCGTGCCGCCCGGCGGCGACCTGTCGGGCTACCGCCTCGTGCTGGTGCCGACGCTGCTGCACGTCGGCGACGAGGCCCTGGCGGCGCTGAAATCCGCCACCGGCCACGTCCTGTTCGGCCCGCGCGCGGGCTCGAAGACGCGCGAGTTCTCCATCCCCGACGAGCTGCCGCCCGGCCCCCTGCGCGAACTCGTGCCGATGCGGGTGCGGGAAGTGGCGTCACTGCGGCCGGGCCTCACCGAGACGGTCGCGGGCGAGGTCGCCGGCACGGTGACGCGCTGGCGCGACCACGTCGAGGCGGGGGAGGGCGCCACGGTCGCTGCGCGCTTCGCGGACGGCGGGCCGGCGCTGGTCGAGCACGGCCGCTACGGCTACCTGTGCGGCTGGGCGGATGCCGCGCTGCTCGGCGCCGTGATGGCGCGCGCGGCGGCCGCGGCCGGGCTTCCAACGCTCGACCTGCCGGAGGGTGTCCGCCTGCGCCGGCGGGGCGGCCTCACCTTCGCGTTCAACTACGACGCGCCCGAATGGCCGCTGCCCGCGGGCGCCGCGCCGCGCCTCGGCCCGCGCGTGCTGAAGCCCGGGGACGTCGCGGTCTGGTGACGAAGGCCGAAGGGTCCCCGAAGGCCATGGCGCCGGCCGGGTTATCCTCGTCGCCATGACGGTCGCGGTTGGCAGGGCGATCGGGTGAAGGCTCCCTTCGCCGTGTGAGGCCCGGCCGGGCCTCCTCCACCGCGCTTCGCGCGGTCCCCCTCCTCCGCGAGGCGGAGGAGGAGGACCGCCTGAAAGGCGGTGGAGGAGGCGGACGGGGTGCGACCTCGGCCGAGCGATCGTCACCCGATCGCCCTGTCGCGGCCGCGGTGAACGGCGGCGCGGTGGCGTGCTCGCCCGCGCCATGGCGGCCGGGTCACATCGGGGATCCGACGGCCAATCGGGCGGTCAGCTTCTCCCGAAAGAAGGCCGAGATCTTCACGAGTTTCGTCGGGAGCGGCGACAGGAAAGGGTAGACGATGAAGACCGGCCATTGCTTGACCCACCAGTCGGGCAGCAGGGGTTCGGCCAGGCCGCTCTGCCGCAGCTCTTCGATCCTGTAGTCCGACGCGAGGCCGATGCCGCATCCCTGCAGCGCCAGGGTGATGAGGAAGGGCTGCTCGCTGACCGTGGTCATCATGCTCGGGGCGAGGTTGATCGTGTTCGATCCATCGGTGATCTTGATGCTGTCGCCCGACAGCGACAGCGTGTTGATCAGGAGCCGGTGCGCCAGCAGGTCCGAGACGTTCTCGACGGGGGGATCGAGCGCGTAGGTCGCGGGGCAGTAGAAGAACTTGTCGAACTGCACGCCGACCTCGCGGCCGACCAGGCTGTGGTCGACGACGCGGCCGGTCCTGATCCCCATGTCGATCCCCTCCGCCACCAGGTCGAGCGGGACGTTCGACGGCAGGAACCGGAAATTGACCTCGGGAAAGGTGTCCTGCAACTCCTTGACGTGCGGTCCGACGAGGAACGACATGATCGAATGGGACGCCGTGATCACGAACCTGCCGCGGAGCCTGTCTTCGAGGTCGGTGGCCCGCAACGCCAGCAGCTGAGCCGCCTTGTAGAGCTGCAGCGCTTCGGCCTTCAATCGCTGGCCGGTATCCGTCAGGATCAGTCGCCGCGTCGAGCGGTGCATCAGTTGCGTGCCGATCCGACCTTCCAGTTCGGACAGCTTGCGGCTGACGTGGGCTTTCGAGCGCGCGACCGCCCGGGCCGCCGCCGTGATGCTGCCGGTCTCGACGACCGCCGCAAAGCAGATCATCTCCTCGAATTCGTCCAGCATCGGTGCGCGTGCCGTGTGGCCGTTCCGGGCCGATGGTGAGGGAGTTCGGAGGAGCCGTCGCCTGCCTCGAGGGGTTGAATGCGGCGCCATTGTTACCGGGGTGAAACATTGGCGTCAATTCGAGCCGCTATCGATCCCAGCGCCCCGGGGCTAGCATCGCTCACGGTGGGCCCTGGCCCGACAGGCACTCCGAAGGCTCACATGACGGTGGACGGCAAGACGGTCAGGGTGGGCAGCGACATCGGCGGGACGTTCACCGACATCGTGCTCGACGTGGGCGGCGACCTCCTCACGACCAAGATCCTGACCCATCCCGCGTCGCCGGAGCGGCCCGTGCTCGACGGCGTGGACCGCCTCGTCGCGCGCGCCGGCATCGCGTGGTCCGCGATCGATACCTTCATCCACGGCACCACCCTGGTCACGAATGCGCTGATCGAGCGTCGGGGGGCCCGCACGGCCTTCCTCACCACCCGGGGTTTCCGCGACACGGTCGAGATGCGGACCGAGAACCGCTTCGAGCAGTATGACCTCGACATCGTCCTGCAGCGCCCCCTGATCGAGCGCGAGCATCGCTTCGTGGCGGATGGGCGGATCTCGGCACGGGGGGAGGAGCTGCGCCCGCTCGACGAGGCGGCCGTGGCGGCCTTCGCGGAACAGGTCCTGGCCCGGGGGTACGAGAGCGTCGCGATCGGCTTCCTTCACTCCTACCTCGACCCGCGGCACGAGCGGCGGGCCGGCGAGATCGTGGCGCGGCTGGCGCCCGAGGTGAGCGTGTCGCTGTCCGCGGACGTGTCGCCGCAGATGCGGGAGTTCGAGCGGTTCAACACCGTCTGCGCGAACGCCTACGTCAAGCCGATGGTGAGCTCCTACCTGTCGCGCCTGGTGAGCGGCGCGGGGCATCGCGGGTTGCGCGCGCCCCTGTTCCTCATCCATTCGGGCGGTGGCCTGATCTCGGCCGAGACCGCCATGGCCGTGCCGGTACGGCTGCTCGAGTCGGGGCCGGCCGGCGGCGCGATCTTCGCGGCCGACATCGCGGCGCGCAACGGCCAGGATCAGGTTCTCTCCTTCGACATGGGGGGCACCACGGCCAAGATCTGCCTCATCGACCGGTTCACGCCCCAGACGGCGCGCAGCTTCGAGGTCGCCCGGACCTACCGGTTCAAGAAGGGCTCCGGCATGCCGATCTCGATCCCGGTGATCGAGATGATCGAGATCGGCGCCGGCGGCGGTTCGATCGCCGGCGTGGACGCCCTGCGGCAGATCCGCGTCGGCCCCGCGAGCGCCGGCAGCGAACCCGGGCCCGCCTGCTACGGGCGCGGCGGCGAGCACCCCACCGTCACGGACGCCGACCTCGTGCTCGGGCGCCTCGACCCGGACCATTTCGCGGGCGGCACGATCCGGCTGTCCCGCGATCGGGCGGGGCAGGCGCTCGACGCCGACATCGGGCTGCCCCTGGGCCTCGACGAGTCCGCGGGGGCCGCAGGCATCAGCGAGATCGTCGACGAGAACATGGCCAATGCGGCCCGGATGCACGCGGCCGAAAGCGGGCGGGAACTGTCCGGCTTCACCATGATCGCCTTCGGCGGCGCGGCGCCCCTCCACGCGGCGCGGCTCTGCGAGAAGCTCGGGATAGAGCGCCTGCTGATCCCGTCCGGCGCGGGCGTCGGCTCCGCCATCGGCTTCCTGCGGGCGCCCTTCGCCTTCGAGGCCGTGCGCGGCACATACATGTCGCTGCGGGCCTTCGATGCCGAGGCCGCCAACGGCGTGCTGTCGTCCCTGCGGCGGGAAGCCGAGGCCGTGGTCCGGCAGGGCCACGCGACGGGCGAGCTGGTGTGCGAGGTGAAGGCCTTCATGCGCTACCGCGGGCAGGGCTGGGAGATCCCCGTCGGCTTCGACCGCACGGAGTTCGACGCCGCCGATGCCGCGCGCGTGAACGCGGCCTTCGAGGCGGAATACCGCCGTCTCTTCGGCCGCACCCTCGATCGCGTCGACATCGAGATCACCGCCTGGTCGGTCCTCGTGTCGTCCCCGAAGGCCGCGACGCCCTCGACCGGCGCCTTCGGCGAGGGGGCGGCCGCCGAGCCGTCCGGCCGCCGCGACGTCTACGACAGCCGGCTCGGCGGCCTGGTGTCGGCCGCGCTCGTCGCGCGGCGGGACATGAAGCCCGGCGACCGGGTGACGGGCCCCGCGGCCATCACCGAGGACGAGACCACGACGATCGTCACCTCGTCCTTCGAGGCGGTGCTGCAATCCGACGGCTGTCTGCTGCTGACCAGGAAGGGCTGACGCGATGATCCTCGCCCCGACGATGCAATTCCAGATCATGTGGAACCGGCTCATATCGGTGGTCGAAGAACAGGCCATCACGCTGATCCGGACGGCTTTCTCGACCTCCGTGCGCGAGGCGGGCGACCTGTCGGCCGGCGTGTTCGACACCAACGGGCACATGCTGGCCCAGGCCGTGACGGGCACGCCCGGCCACGTGAACGCCATGGCGGAAGCCGTCGGCCACTTCATCGCGGCGATCGGCAAGACCACCATGCGGGACGGCGACGTCTACCTCACCAACGATCCCTGGAAGGGCACCGGCCACCTGCACGACTTCACCTTCGTGTCGCCCTCGTTCCGCGACGGCGCGCTGGTGGCCTCCTTCGCCAGCACCGCCCACGTCGTGGACGTCGGCGGCCGCGGCTTCGGTCCCGACGCGAACGAGGTCTACGAGGAGGGGATCTTCATCCCCATCATGCGGTTCGCCGACGCGGGCGAGGTGGACGCCGGTCTCCTGAACCTGGTCCGCCACAACGTCCGCGAGGCCGACCAGGTCGTGGGGGACCTGTATTCCCTGGCCGCCTGCAACGCCACCGGGCATCGCAGGCTCATGGCCATGATGGACGAGTTCGGCATCGGCACGCTCGATCCCCTGCGCGACTTCATCTTCGAGAACAGCTTGGCCGCGACCCTGGAGCGGTTGCGAAACCTGCCGGCCGGCCGCTGCACGAACGAGATGGTGACCGACGGCTACGGGGAGCCCGTCCGCATCGCGGTGGCGCTGGACGTTTCCGGGGACGGGATCCATGCCGACTTCACGGGGACGTCGGGGCCGAGCCCGAGGGGGATCAACGTCCCCCTGGTCTACACCAAGGCCTATTGCTGCTACGCCCTGAAGTGTGCCCTGGCCCCGGACATCCCGAACAACCACGCGTCCCTGGCGCCCTTCACGATCGGGGCCCCGGAGGGCACGATCGTCAACGCGGTGCACCCCGCGGCGGTGTCGGTGCGCCACGTGATCGGCCACATGATCCCGGACACCGTGCTGGGGGCCCTGGCCAAGCTCCTCCCGGACCGGATCCCGGCGGAGGGTGCGTCCTCGCTGTGGAACATCCACATCTCGGTCCGACCCCGGCCGGGGCAGGCTGAGGGCCGCAGCGCCGAGATCCTGATGTTCAACTCCGGCGGCACGGGCGCCCGCCCGGGGCTCGACGGGCTCGACACGACGGCCTTCCCGTCGGGCGTGATGACCATGCCGGTGGAGGCCACCGAGCATACCGGGCCGATCCTGATCTGGCGCAAGGAGTTCCGCGAGGGCTCCGGGGGCGAGGGCACCCATCGCGGGGGCCTGGGGCAGGTCATCGAGATCCAGGCCATGCCCGGCCACGACTTCCACTTCAACGCCATGTTCGACCGCGTCGATCACCCGGCGCGGGGACGGCAGGGGGGCCGCGCCGGGGCGCCAGGGGGCGTTCGCCTCGACGACGGCACAGCCTTGAAGGCCAAGGGCCGCCAGTTCGTGCCCGGCGACCGCAGGCTGGTGCTGGAACTGCCCGGCGGCGGCGGCTTCGGCGATCCGAGCGCGCGGGACCCGGCGCTCGCCGAACAGGACAGGCGCCGGGGCTACGTGGCCCCGCGCTTGGCGGACGATGGGGGACGCTCGTGATGGCCAAGCTCGGACGCATCCTGCTGACGGGGGCCGCGGGCGGCCTGGGGACGGTGCTGCGCCCCGAACTCTCGCGCCTGGCCGACCGGGTCCGGCTGAGCGACATCGCGCCCATGCCGGCCGCGACGTCGGACAGCGAGGAGGTCGTGTCCTGCGACCTGATCGACCTGCAGGCCGTCCTGGCCTTGACCAGGGATGTCGACACCGTCGTGCACATGGGCGGCGCCGGCCGGGAGGCGGCCTTCCTCGACGTCATGAATGGCAACATCCACGGCTTCTACAACCTCTACGAAGGCTGCCGGAAGAACGGCGTCGGCCGGGTGATCTGGGGAAGTTCGAACCACGCGATCGGGATGTATCCCCGGACGACGCTTCTCGACGACAAGGTGCGGCCGAGGCCGGACACCAGCTACGGGGTGTCCAAGGTCTTCGGAGAAGCCCTGGCTCAGCTCTACTGGGACAAGTTCGGCGTCGAGAGCGTCTCGATCAGGATCGGGTCGTGCTTCCCGAAGCCCGTCGACCGGCGGATGCTCAGCACGTGGTTCAGCTATCCGGATTTGATCCACATGGTCGAGCGCTGCGTGGGCGCGCCGCGGGTGGAGCATACGATCGTCTACGGCGTGTCCAACAACGACACCTGCCTGTGGGACAACCGCCACGCCCGCCATCTCGGCTTCCTGCCCAAGAGCAACGCCGAGGATTTCAGGGAAGAGGTCGAGCGGTCCACGCCGCCCTACTGCCTCGACGATCCGACCATCGCGGCCCACGGAGGCGGCTACGCGGCCATGGGGCATTTCGAAGACTGAGCAGACTGGAACACGCGAAGCTTGGCGCGACCGAACGGAAACAGGTGGCATGGCGGGCAGGAACTCTTCACAGAATCTATGGCATTCGACCGCCTCCGAACTGGTCAACCATGCCCAGCTGGCCGAGCCAATCACGGCGGATCTGGTCATCATCGGCGGCGGCTTCACGGGCTGCTCGGCCGCGCTGCACGCCGCCGAAGCCGGCGCGAAGGTCGTGCTTCTCGAAGCCCACGTCGTGGGGCACGGCGCCTCGGGCCGCAACAGCGGCTACGCCAATGCGGGCCTTTGGACGCCGCCCGACGACGTGGAAGGGCTGCTCGGACGCCAAGCCGGCGAGCGCCTGAACATGGCGCTGGCCGGCTCCCCCAAGCTGGTCCTGGATTTGATCCGCAAGCACGGCATCGCCTGCGACGCCGCCCACGTCGGGTCCCTGCACCTGGCCCATTCCGCCGCCGGCCTGCGCGACCTCGAACGGCGTCTCGGGCAGTTCCAGAAACGCCAGATCCCCGTCGTGCTGCTGGACGCCGAGCAGACCGAGGCGCGGACCGGCACGTCGGCCTTTCGCGGCGCGTTGTACGATCCGCGGGCCGTCATCATCCAGCCCTACTCCTACTGCCGCGGCCTGGCCCGCGCCGCGGTGAAGGCCGGCGCGTCGTTCTACGAAGCCTCGCGGGTGACCGCGGTCCAGCGCGAGGCGGCGGGCTGGCGGGTCGAGACGGACGCGGGCAGCGTGACCGCGCCGGCGCTGATCAACGCGACCGATGCCTATCACACCTCCTTCCCCGGCCTGACCCTGCCGTCGCTGATCCCGGTCCACTACTTCCAGGTCGCCACCGCGCCGCTGTCGTCCAAACACCTGCAGCGCATCCTGCCGGGCAAGGAAGGGTGCTGGGACACGGCGACCGTCATGACGTCCATCCGGCTCGACCGCGCCGGCCGGCTGGTGGTCGGATCGGTCGGCTCGCTGCAGCACGGCGCCAACGCCATCCACACCAACTGGGCGCACCGCAGGATAGCGTCGCTGTTCCCGTTCCTGGGGAAGCAGCCGCTCGACCACACCTGGCACGGCACCATCGGCATGACGGGCGACCATCTGCCCAAGATCCTGAAGCTGGGCGAAAACGGCTATGCGGCCTTCGGCTACTCCGGCCGCGGCATCGGGCCCGGCACGGTCTTCGGCAAGGCCTTGGCTGACTTCCTGATCAGGGGCGACGCCCATGCCCTGCCGGTGCCGCCCCTCGACCAGCATCGGGAAACCTTCACTCGGGCCAAGCAGATCTACTACGAGGCCGGAAGCAGCCTGACCCATCTGGTCGGCAGCCGTCTCGGCTAGCCGGGGGTACGCTGCGATGGAGATCAACCTTTACAGCGACACGCAGACCAAGCCGACGGCCGCCATGTACGCCGCGATGGTGTCGGCCGAAGTGGGCGACGAACAGCATGGGCGCGACCCGACAGTCAACGCGCTCTGCGACCGCGTCGCGGCCCTCCTGGGCCAGGAGGCGGCGCTCTTCCTGCCGACCGGAACCATGTGCAACGTCATCTCCTTCCTGGTCCACTGCCGGCCCGGCGACGAGATCATCGCGCATGAAACGTCACACGTGCTGATGTCGGAGGGCGGCGGCGCCGCGGCCTTCGCCGGGGCCCTGATCCGTCCGCTGCCGGGCGCGGGCGGCCGCTTCGATGCCGGCCAACTGGCCGCGGCCACGCGGTCGCCCTCGCGCTACAGCCCGCGCAGCAGGATGGTCGTGGTCGAGCAGACGGCGAACCTCGCCGGCGGCGCGGTCTGGCCGGTCGATCAGATCCACGAGGTCGCGGCCGCCGCCCGCGAGCGCGGGCTGATCGTCCACATGGACGGGGCTCGTCTGTTCAACGCCGTGGTCCGGTCGGGCGTCGCCGCGGAGCGGTTCTGCGAGCCGTGCGACTCGGTCTGGATCGACCTCACCAAGGGGCTGGGCTGCCCGGTCGGCGCGGTCCTGGCGGGGTCGAACGACTTCATCCGGGAGGCCCGCGTCTGGAAGCAGCGCTGCGGAGGTGCGATGCGCCAGGCCGGCGTCCTCGCCGGGGCCGGGCTCCATGCCCTGGATCACCACGTGGAGCGCCTGTCGGACGACCACAGCAACGCGCGTCTCTTCGCCCGGTCGATCTCGGCCCATCCCGCCGTGACCGTGTCGCCGCATGAGCCCGAAACCAACATCGTGATCTTCGACGTCACGCTGGATAGGGGATCCGCCCATGACGTGTCCGCGATGCTCCTCGAACGCGGGGTGAGGATCGGCGTGCTTTCGGATCTCCGGCTCCGTGCCTTGACGCACCTCGACGTGGGGCCCGATCAGATTTCCGAGGCGGCCGCCACTCTCAGGGCCGTCCTCGACGAACTCCGCTGATGCGAAGGCGCCGACGTCGATCAGCATCGAGGTGAGCCTCCGGAAGACCCGGGGCGGCTCAGTGTCAGGCCGCCCTTCCCGCGCCGCAGCGATCCCTCGCGAGGCCGCGCCCAGGCATCCCGGACGGCCTCGGCGCTCCTACTTCGCCCGCTCGCGTCTCGCGGCCATCTCGGCCGCGAGCAGGACGGCGTTGACGGACGCGCCCGCGTCCGCGATCCCCTGCCCCGCGATCTCGTAGGCCGTGCCGTGCGCCGGCGTGCAGATCGGGAAGGCGAAGCCGCCGAGAAAGGTGACGCCCCGGTCAAAGCCCATCAGCTTCATCGCGATCTGCCCCTGGTCGTGGTACATCGTCACCACGGCGTCGAACAGGCCGGCCCGGGCGCGGAGGAAGACCGTGTCGGACGGGAAGGGTCCCTCGACCCGCGTGCCCCCGGCACGCGCCCGCTCCACGGCCGGCGCGATGACGTCGATCTCCTCGCGCCCGAAGTTGCCGCCATCGCCGGCGTGCGGGTTCAAGGCCGCGACGGCGATGCGCGGCGCTGCGAAGCCCGCGGCCCGGAGGGAAGCGTCCGTGAGCCGGATGCCGCGCAGGACGGCATCCCGCGTGATGTGGGCCGCCACCGCCGACAGAGGGATGTGGGAGGTGACCCGCGCGTTCCAAAGATCCCCGAGCACGTTGAACTCGCTCGCGGGGCCTTCATGGCCGAGCGCCGCGGTCGTGAAGACGATGTCGTCGCCGTAGAGGGGGTCGGCCAGCTTCATGGCTGCCTTGTTGAAGGGCGTGAAGCAGACCGCGTCGACGCGCCCCGCCGCGGCGAGATCGAGGGCGACCCGGTAGTTGGCCAGGGCGAAGGCGCCGCCCTCGCGCGCCGCGACGCCGCGCCGGATCTCGGAAGGATCGCACCGGCCGCCCCGGAGCAGGGCGGGGCGTCCGCCGGGAGCGGGAACCCCGGCGTCCTCCATTTCCTGGACGTCGAGCGTCACCCCGGCGACCGCGGCACCGTCTTCGAGCACCCGGCGATCCCCGATCACGATGAGGCGCGCGGCCTCGCGCACCTCCTCGCGCGCTAGCAGCTTGGCCGTCAGTTCGGGGCCGATCCCCACCGGATCGCCGATCGCCAGGGCGACGAGGGGGCGGTTCATGCTTCCGGGATCCAGCGGCGGACGAAGGCGAGGCAGTCCCGCACCGCGGCCTCGATCGTGGCGAGCGGCACCGGCGCGGAGGCCCGGATCGGCCGGGCGTCGGGACCGCGGTGCAGGCGCAGCGGCAGCTCCACCGCGAAGGGCAGGTCGGCGCGCTCCGCCAGCGCCGCCATGACGGCGGCGCAATCGATGTTCCCCGTCCCGGGCACGACGAAGCGCCATCCGTCGGCGTCGCGGCGCACGTCCTTGAGGTGGACATGCGCGCAGCCCGGCAGCGCCGCGACCGCGTCCGCCGCGGCGTCGATCTGGCCCGGGCGGTGCGAGGCCGTGTTGCCGGGGTCGTAGTTGAGCCGCACCGCCGGCAGGGCGAGTTCGCGCAGCAGCTCCAGGCCCTCGGCGGCGTCGTTCACGAGGTTGTCCTCGCCGTTGCCGGGGTTTTCGAGGCCGATGGTGAGGCCGAGCGCCGCCGCGTGCTCGGCGAGCGGCCCGATGTTGTCCCGGAAGCGGGCCGCGCGGCTCTGCTCGGCCGCGTTGGTGTTGATGACGGCGGCCCCGAGGGCGGCGGCGAAGTCCATACGCCCCTTGAACACCGCCACGGCGTCGTCCCGCCCGAGGTCGATGTGCGATGAGAGGGCGTGGCAGCGCAGGCCGCTCGCGTCGAGCGCGGCGCGATGGGCCCGGGCCTCGGCGGGGCGGAAGCTCCTCTCGTCGAAGGGTTCGGTGTAGCCGACGATGAAGGCCGGCTCGACGTAGCGCGCGCCGCAGGCCGCGAGGCTGTCGCAGACCTGCGGGAAGGGATAGCCGTCGTAGGGCGCGGCCGAGATCGAGACGGGCCTCACGCGGGCACCCACGCCAGGCGCGCCCGGAGGCCGTCGGCCAGGGTGCGCAGCAGGAGCTCGCAGGAGGCCGCTCCCGCGTCGAGGTGGCCGCGCGAGCGGTCGCCGAGCCTGGCCGCCCGACCGAGGGGGGTCACCATGCCGCGGGTCGCCTCCAGCCCGTGGGCGGCGGCGCGCTCCATCGCGTCGAGGC